>JACQXH010000072.1:0-9905 GCA_016208845.1 Nitrospirota bacterium
CCCGGCAATAAATTCGCTGAGAATTGTCTCTTTGCGCGATCGAGCAAATTATTATATTCAAATGTTAAACATAAATACCCAGGCATGTTATCAGGCAATGAAGAACGTAAATGATCATATGTCCATTTTTTCCTTTCCATATATTTTTCGGGAAAATACAACTCTAAAACTATATCTTCAAAGGCTGATGCAGTCTTATTTTGAATAGCAAAATTAAGTGAGTATGTGTGCAATGCCTGAGTCTGTCTTATAATGTCATATCCCAGTTCAACATGAGCTGATTCAATATTTTTTGAATATTTATTTTCTAATTCTACATAAATTTTATATTCCTCATCTGCAAAGTCAGGTTGTTCTATGTTTATCTTAAATTTATCACAAAGACCACTTAATGTTTTGATAAGCTCATTTTTTACAAAATAATCTTTCCCTTGAACAACTAAAATCAATGGACCTCCAAATTCATCTGCTGATATATTTGTAAATAGGGGATATATCTTGCCGGTTTTAGCCCAAACAGAAGCTGATTCCCACCATACCCAGGATGTATTTTTTGCCTTTCGAGAGCAAATGGGGATAATTGCGTCAGCTGCTTTTAAATTTTCATCAAGCATCACCTTTAAAGGATTGTCTCCAGATGAAATATCACGCTTGGCCACGAAAACTTCAAGAGTATCCGCCGATATTCTCAAGAGAATTTGTTTTAAAAAATCAGCAAGCTCAACTTCATCACTTGCATAGCTAATAAAGACTAAAGGTTTTTTCATGATGTTCCCGATTTATTTTTTCGTCGAACAAGTGATTGCATGATCTTTCTCATTTATAACAAAATCTAGGAAGATTATCAATCAAATTTCTTATTTAACAAGTACAGAAAGACAAATCATGGAAGACGTTCAAAATTACCGTATTGCTCAAAATGTTTGTCAAAGGCAAATGCCTTTCTTAACTTCAGTGATTGCATAGCGGCAAAACTTGTACAGTCGGTAAAGCTGAAGTCTTTGTCGGCATATTGCTTAAAAATATGGAAGGCGGCGTTGTTTAATGGCAGGGTTATATCGATTATTTCAAAAACACTGCTTTTCCTCAATCCCTCTCTGAAAGCTACGGCTGTATCGTGGGCGATCTTTGCCCGGAGATAATTCAATGTTTCACAAACAACAAAATTGGTTGTAACGAATTTTATCCCTTTTTCTTTGGAGCTGATATAGAAATGTTTTGCGGAATGATGATTTTCGTCACTCGTGTCAGTTAGGGCTATGAATGCTCCTGTGTCTATGAATTGTTTCATTTCTTCTTATAGAGGTATTTGTCATGTCTCATTGATGCATCCTTAATGCCTGATTTAGCACTGCCTATTACCGCGTCAAAAGAGTCTTCCCCTTTTTCCCCGGTCCGAGGAGAGATTGAGAGAGATTTTTCTATTGCTTCACGAATAAGCTGGTTTACACTTTTTTTCTCTTCAATTGCCTTGTACTTGAGGGTCTTTAATACTTCCTCCGGCAGCCGAATGTTTGTTGCTACAGTCATAACAATTTACCTCTCTACGATTAAGACCACTATATAGTATCATAATATCATGATATCATTTTGTCAATAGCTGTCCCATTCAAAACCTGCCGACAGGCAAATCCGCTTCAATCTGTGTTAATCCGCGGCTAATATCTTTTTTTTGAAGCAGATCAATGCACTGAGCAGGATATGCAGGGGTCATAGGCCCTGACGAGCATTGAAGCAAGCAGTTCGAGCTCTCTGTCATCACTGCCGCGAGCCGCATAATCCTTTGCAAGGGCCTCAAGGTCCAGCTGTATATTGGCGTGGTTTTGCCCTGTGGGAATAACGCAGTCAGCCTTTACTATCCTTCCGTTGTCGTCAAATTCATAGCAGTGATATAAAATTCCGCGCGGCACTTCCACGGCGGCCACTCCGATACCGCTTTTTGAAATTACTTCCTGTCTTGGAGCGGTGAATTCAGAGCTTAGCAGATGGTCTATGAGGGCAATAGAATCACTCACAACATGGACGCATTCAACAAGCTGTGCGATGTTATTCATAAACGGATTGTGATTAAGCGGCACGAGATCAAAGCTCCTTGCAAGCTCTCTTGCTGTCGGATGGAGGAACTCGAAATTATTATTCAGCCGCGCAAGCGCCCCTACTGCGAATGAATTTCTGGACAGGCGGCACCATTTTGATGTGGACTGCTCTGTCATGTATTCGTTCGTCATTTTTCTGTACTCATGTTCTTTCATTTCCACGTTGTCGCTGGATCTCAGATCACCGCCGATGAATGGATAATCACCAGCGCCTTTCAATGATACAAACTCTGTCTCGCGCTCAAAATCAGGGATGTTCAGCCCCCTGAATATATCGGCCAGGGTCATAAGGTCGGCAAGAGAGGCCGCTAATCTTTCAGATAAAGAGGCAAGGTCTTTTTTATCGGGCAGGGCCGTAAATCCACCGACAACTGTTCTTGTAGGATGAAGTCTGCGGCCTCCTATGCAGTCGCAGGCATCATTTGCGAGCTGTTTCATCCTTGCAGCCAGAAGCACGATGTCGCCATGAGATCTTATTAAGGGGAAAATGCTTCCTGCATGCATGAAATCCGGAAGCGCAAGAAAACAAAGATGAAGGATATGGCTTTGAAGTGTTTCCATGTGTTTGAGCAAAAGGCGGAGTTTGGTCGTCTGCTCATCAGGAGTGATCCCGAATGCATTCTCAACTGCGCGTATGCTTGCAAGCATATGCCCGATGGAGCATATGCCGCATATCCTGCTTGTCAGCCAGGGCGCATTGTCCCATTTCTTGCCGACAAGGATGGCCTCAAAAAAGCGGGGTGTCTCAATGACCTGCCATTTTGCCTCAAGCAGTTTACCGTTCTTGATCTTTATATTGATATTGCCGTGTCCCTCTACCCTTGAGAGGTGTTTTACATCAACGCTGACCGTTTTTTTCATCTGTCTGAAACCCTCCGAAACACTCCAGCCTGTCCATGATGGTCTCATCCGAGAAACCAAGGTCTTTCATGACCTTTTTCATCTGCTCAACATTTGCATCATCTGCCGGGCCGCGGCATCCCCAGCAGCCTGCTTTATTGTTCGGACACCATGAATCACACCCGGCCCTTGTTATCGGCCCAAGACACGGCTCTCCCTGTTCAAAGAGGCAGATATTCTCATTTGCCTTGCACTCCATGCACACAGGGTATTTGGGCAGGACAATTGATTTGCCGAGCGCGAGATTAATTACAATTTTTTCAACCTCTTCTTTTTTTACGGGACAGCCGAATATCTGCATATCTACTTTTACTATATCGCACAGCGGTCGTACAAGCCCGCTGTTTACAGGATGCTCTCCATAAACCATTTTATTGACTGCTATAAGGTCATGAAACCGGTTTTTAAGCTGATTTACCCCGCCGAAACAGGCGCATGACCCAAGCGCAACCAGCACCTTAGCCTTTTTTCTTATCTTCTTCAGCCTCTCAACCTCATCATCTCTCGTTATGCTGCCCTCGATAAAGGCTATCTCATAATCGTCAGACTTTTCAGTCATGGCCTCGCGGAAGGCAACGACCTCTACAAGAGAGAGAAAATCAAGCAGGGTCCCTTCATTGTTTAATATCTGGAGCTGGCATCCCTCGCATGACGTGAATTCAAAAAAGGCGACCCTGGGCCGGTAAAGCGGGATACCGAGATATGTCTTGTCGTCAGCTCCATTTGTTTTCATTTTAATTCCTCATTGTTTTATGCTAAAACATTTTTCAGCCACGAATGAACCGGCCGGCCGGCCGGTTCATTCGTGGCAAATGCCGTATTGAGGTTTGTACGATATTTATACCCGTTACGCGTTACTCGTCACCCGTAACTTTTTTAAATGGCCTCCTTGAGATTCATGACTGTCCAGTAATCAAAGACCGGCCCGGTGAGACAAGTATAAGTAGAACCGACATTGCACCGGCAGCATTTGCCCATGCCGCAGTGCATGCGCCGTTCAAGGGATACGAACATCTTCTGCATGGGGATGTGAAATTCATTCAGCATCTTGCAGACAAACTTGAACATTACAGGGGGCCCGCATACTATTGCATAAGTATTGTGATAGAATTCACGCTGCCTTCCGGTCAGGATCTCAGACAGGCTTTTTGTGAGGAGCCCTACAGGCCCCTTCCATGAAGGCCCGGCTTTTTCAAGGATTATATTCAGGTTGATATCGTCTTTGCGCCACATATCATACTGATAAGTAAAAAGGAGCTGTTCGGCAGACTTGGATCCGTAAACAATATTGACCTCCCTGAAGTGGCTGCGGTTTTCCTGGACATAGGCTATCGGCGATCTTAGAGGGACCAGTCCAAGTCCGCCTGCTATGAGAAGGATGTTCTGACCGTGCATCTCCTCCATGGGGAAGCCTGTGCCGAAGGGCCCGCGGATCCCGACATGCACGCCCCTTCCCATTTTTGAAAGAAAATTAGTAAGGTTGCCTACTTTGCGTATGCATAACTCCACCTCGCCCCTGATGCTTGGCGATGACGAGATGGAGAAAGGCGCCTCGCCTATTCCTGCGATCTCCAGCATTACAAACTGTCCGGGAAAGAAAGAAAATTGCCTGCGCTCAGCAGGGTCAATAAGCTTTATGCGGTAAACGGTTTCCATTTCCGTGAGCGGCTGTACGCTCATTATCTCTGAGCGGAATGTATGCTCAAAGCTCGCCAAGTCCTGTTTTCTTCTCTGTTGAACAGCAGGCCTGGCAGTAACGTCAACGAATTTTAACTGATGTTTCATTCTTTACTCCCGGTTTTCACGCTCGCTATAACCTCCGACACGGTAATGCCGGCAAGACAAGTCTCTCCGCACCTTCCGCATCCTACACAGAGGGATTCTTCAAAGGCCTCAACAAACCCCCTGTGTTTATGGTAGTAGCGGTATTTGAGCCGGTTATGCCTGAGCGGCCTGAAGTTGTGCCCCCCGGCCACCTCGGCAAAATCTATGACATTGCACGAATAAAGCATCTTTGTCTTGCGCGCGCCTTTCAGGTCAATATTTACTGTTTCTTCCACTCCATAGCAGTAACAGGTAGGGCATACGTTGGAGCATGAGCCGCAGCTCAGACATTTATCACCCCACTGATGCCACACCTCTGACTGGAATTCCATATCAAGTATCTTTGTCAGGTCAGTTGTATCAATACGCGCTGTAAACTGCTTTTTCTTCTCATCAACTTTTTTCATATATAGGATATGGTCTTCTTCAAGGGCATCAGCAGTCTTCAGCTCCCTTAGAAAGTTGAACGCAGTATCTGTAAGGATCTCCACAAAATATTTTTCTCCAAGGTCAGTGATGAACAGATCAAATCCGTGAAGCGCTGTGTCCGCTCCCATGGAACGGCAGAAGCAGAAGGGCTGAGGCTCGCAGTCAATGCCGATGATGAACATGTTCTTTCTTTTGGCCGCATAGTACGGCATAGGATAAACACTGTGCAGCAGCACCTTGTCAAGCTTGTTAAGCGCGTTGATGTCACAGGCGTGAAGGCCCCAAAACACCACAGGCCGGTCAATGTTGTAATCAATTGATTTCTGCCATTTGTCATCCTCTATTTTAAACGTCGAGAGGTCTTCCTTAAATGGAAGAAAAAAGCGTTTCGCAGGCAGTTTTGTAGTAGTGTAGTTCAGTTGAATGTCATGAAACTCATGCACATCCTCAAAGGCGTATATAGGCTTGTTGTTCCGGTCCCTGGCTTTTTCAACCGGGCCTACAACCCTGTTATGCGCGGCAATTATCTCAAACAGGATCTTTAATTCTTCTTTCGCAAATGTTTTGAACAGCATAGCAGTCTTATAGAGATTATATCACCTTTCATCCGGATTGTGAGTTTCATATCGGACAGATCAGCGGGTATCTTTAGCATATGGCAGCACAAATCCTAACTGGGAAGGTGGATGGCCTGTATGTGTTTAGCCGTCTAGCTGACAGACTCCAGTCTGCACAACCTGGGTAGTTACCAGAAATCTTGTATTTTCCCCGCTTTCTGCATTATCCTATTCATTCCGGATGATATAAATTGATTTATGTGTTAAAGTTGAAATGAGTCATTGAAAGATACATTGCATATTATTTCAGGAGGATAAATTTTGTGTTAATGGCATTGATGGAAAAACATGTTCGCGAGCCGAAGATAGCGTATTTCTCTATGGAGATCGGGGTAAGAGATGATATGCCGACTTTTAGCGGCGGGCTGGGCGTTCTTGCAGGAGATACTGTAAGGTCAGCCGCGGATCTGAGCCTGCCTTTTGTGGCTGTTACTCTTATGTGCCGCAAGGGCTATTTCCATCAGATAATTGACGACAGCGGACACCAGACAGCATTGCCGGTTGTATGGGAGCCTTCAATGTTAATGACTACAGCGCCTGTGAAAGTAAGCATAACCATTGAAGGCAGGCGTGTTTATATTCAGGCCTGGGTTTATTTCGTTGAATCTCTCAGAGGGGCAAATGTCCCGGTTATCTTTCTTGACGCAGACATTTCAGAAAACAGCCCTGAAGACAGGGGATTGACCGACTCACTCTACGGGGGGGACCTGAGCTACAGGATAAAGCAGGAGGCGATCCTCGGCATAGGCGGGGTGAGGATGCTCAAGAAACTGGGATTTCAGGTCAAGAAATATCATATGAACGAAGGCCACGCAGCCTTCCTGACGCTTGAACTGCTTCATGAATACAAAAAGGACATAGAGCAGGTCTGGGACGAATCATATATCTGGGACATCGAGACAGTGAGGGATTTATGTGTGTTTACAACTCATACCCCTGTTGAGGCAGGCCACGATAAGTTCTCCTATGAGCTTTTCAATCAGGTGCTCGGCGATTATTTCCCAGAGAAAGTGCTTCAGAAGCTTGCCGGCGATAAGAATATAAACATGACGCTTCTCGGGTTCAACCTTAGCAAGTATCTTAACGGGGTGGCTAAAAAGCACGGGGCGGTCTCAGAGAATATGTTCCCGGGTTACAGGATAAACGCGATAACGAACGGGGTACACTCATATACCTGGACCTGTGAGAGCATGAAAAAACTTTATGACAAGTATCTGCCAGGATGGGCCAATGAGCCTGAGTTGTTTGTGAGGATAGGCGCCATCCCTGATGAAGAACTCTGGGAAGCGCATATGGAAGCCAAAAAGAAGATTATCAATCATGTAAATTCAATTTCAGACGTAGGTATGGACCTCGACACTTTTACCATAGGCTTTGCCAGGCGCATGACAGCATATAAGAGACCCCATCTCATATTCAGCGATATAGACAGGCTGGAGAAGATCGGCGCAGGCAAAATTCAGATCATATATTCCGGCAAGGCCCATCCAAGGGACAAGGAAGGCGGACAGATCATCGAAACAATCTTTTCTTATATACAAAGATTAAAGGGCAAGATCAAGATCGCTTTTATTCAGGATTATAATATGGAAATTGCGCTCAGGCTTGTATCAGGTGTGGACGTATGGCTTAATACGCCTTTGAGGCCGCTTGAGGCCTCTGGTACGAGCGGAATGAAGGCGGCCCATAACGGCGTCATGAATTTTAGCGTGCTTGACGGATGGTGGATAGAGGGACACATAGAGGGATATACCGGCTGGTCGATCGGCCCTGCAACATCAGATATAAGGTCTGATGCTGATATGAACAGAATAGATGCGGAAGATCTGTATCATAAGCTGGAAAATATTATAATACCCGCCTACTACAACGACCGCAAGACCTGGACCAGAATGATGCAGAATGCCATAGGCAAAAATGCTTACTATTTTAATTCGCACCGGATGATGCGCAGATACGTAACAGAGGCTTATATAAGATGAGCCCAGACTTTTCCAGAGATGAAAATCGCATTTAAAGAGGGAGCGCGCGTGCAACGCTGTGTCATTCCGGCTTGTCCGGAATCCTCTTACAAGAATATGATTTAAAAAGGAAAGATTCCCGACAAGCGGGAATGACGTTTCTATGTAGTGTATGTATTCTATCTGATAACCTAATATCTTCAACATAAATACGAAAGAAGCAAAATTTCTCACAAAGGAGAATGAAAATAACTCCCCTAAATCCCCCCTTAGTTTAAGGCGGGACATAAGGGGGTTACTTTCTGGTCAATGAATAAGATTTTTTCAAAAAGATTTCTTCTATGGATATTTTGCCCGCTTGTTGCTTTAATCCTCCTGCTGACTCTCAATGAAAGTTATTATTCAGACTATCAAACCGATCTCTTGACCGGTGTATACATACAGGATGGCACATCTGATCTCAGGGCTGGCATATGGTCTGTTCCTGTTGTATATGATTGGGATAGAGATGGAAAAAAGGATCTGCTGGTAGGGCAGAGATATGATGGGGGCGAAAACATGCACTACGGGCGTGTTAATTTTTTTAAGAATGTTGGAACTGACAGGTCGCCGTTTTTCAGTGGCAGGGCATTAATCCAATCGTGCAGTGAAAACTGTTCTTCTTTAATTGTCACTGCAGCCGGATGACTCGGCGCTTACCCTTCAGTCGTGGACTGGAACAATGACGGGAAGCAGGATTTACTTGTTGGAGACGGTGAAGGCAAGATCTCCATTTTCCTGAATACCGGCAATGATGAAAATCCTGTGTTTAACGGCGGCAGCATTATTTTATCAGGCAATACATCTATAGACGTTGGCGACAGGGCAGCACCTGTTGCCGAAGACTGGAACGGCGACGAAAAAAAGGATCTGCTGATCGGGAATTTTGACGGGACCATTACGGTCTGCACTAATGGCGGAACTGATTCGGCGCCGCTTTTCGGAACCCATTATCTGCTTCAGGCAGGAGGCAAGGATTTAAAATTAAGCACCAGATTATCACCGAGAATATATGACTGGAATAAGGACGGGCTGAAAGACCTGTTGGCAGGTGAGGCCGGGGGTTATGTCTATTACCTGAAAAACATTGGAACAAATAAAGCCCCTGTTTTTGGCAGATATGAAAAGCTCTTTCTCGTGAACGGAGAGCCGCTGCGCTATCCTGATCCGTCCGGCTTATCGCGCTCGCGTCTGTTTGTCACAGACTGGAATAAAGACGGGCTCGCTGATATTGTGGTCGGCGGCAAAGACGGGAGGGTAATGTTATTCACTGCAACTGAGAAGACATCCTTTACGCCGGGCGTTTATTTAAAAAGAACATGGAATCACTTAAAAGAAACGGCCCATAAAATAAGAAACGTGCTCTCTATTGTAAAAAATCTTTAGTAAAAGCACAGTGACCCCTATAATTAAACCACTGTAAAAATGATAGTTAGCCACGGATCTGCACGGAGAGACGCAGATTAACACGGAAACTGAAAGAAATTAAGAAAAATAATATTAAAAATCAAATATCAAATATTAAAAATAAGGAATTCCATAATTTTAATTTTTGATTTTTGATTTTAATACGTTGCCACAACTTTTCAACCTCCCAACCTAATAACTACTAATTTATTAAATTTGTGTCTGCCGATAGGTAGATCTGTGTCAATCCGTGATCATCCGTGGCTAAATGTTTTTTATGGATGTTCCCTGTTATTCACCGATGATCTTGACCAGCACCCGCTTTTTCCTCCTGCCATCGAATTCACCATAAAAGATCTGCTCCCATGTGCCTAAGTCAAGCTTGCCGTCTGTTACTGCAACAACGACCTCTCTGCCCATGACCTGTCTTTTTAAATGAGCATCGCCGTTGTCCTCGCCTGTTCTGTTGTGGCGGTACTGAGAAATTGGTTCATGCGGCGCGAGTTTTTCAAGCCAGTCTTCGTAGTCCTGATGAAGCCCTGATTCATCATCGTTTATAAAGACCGATGCTGTTATGTGCATGGCATTACAGAGTATAAAACCTTCCTTGATACCACTTTCCCTCAGACATT
>JACQXH010000072.1:9910-10609 GCA_016208845.1 Nitrospirota bacterium
CAGACATTGTTCAACCTGGGATGTAATGTTTATAAGCGCCCGTCTTGCAGGGACATTGAACCACAGTTCTTTGCGGTACGATTTCATTATCTCCTCCATATCTGAAGTAATTTATTCCTTAATTTTCTTAGTGCTGCTTATTATCAGCGGTTTTTCAGGTACTCTCTCACTACTCTGACGCTCTCCGCAGGTCTTTCTTCAAACATGGAATGACCGCTCCCTCTAATAATCACAATTTTTGCATTGGGGAAAAACTTAGCCTGTTTTTCCTGATGGTTCTTACCGATGAGCCGGTTACAGTCAGTAGTTAGGAAGAGAACTAGAGATTGGAACCGCTCAACGCCTTCGATCAGATTTATATGTATGTTCCCCTTATCATCCATTGCTGAGCGTAATATCGCCTGCGCAGCATGAGAGCCTGCACGCCAGTGCAAAGCACCCGCGTCCGGCACAATGCCGTTGCAATAATATTCCGGATTGGCATATGGCCCCACTTGACCAATAAAGTAATCAGACGCTGCATCTTTGTCCGGTCGCTTGATGTGGATAGACTGGAACCATGCCTTTGTCGCCCTAATCAGGAATGCGGCCTCCCACCGTGGCCCAAACTTTACTCCAGCCTGTTTCATCATCTCTGTTGTGAGAAACCCCGGTTCGGCGAGCACGGCATGACCAACTTTTTGAGGATGTTTACTAAGG
>JACQXH010000023.1 GCA_016208845.1 Nitrospirota bacterium
GTCAGCCGCAGCAAATTCCAAGCGCCGTCGAAGAAAAGGTACTGAACGATGCTGTAGCTTATATCAGGTCCGCTGCTCTCAGGAACAAAAGGAATGCTGAATGGGCAGAAAAGGCAGTAAGGGAAAGCGTATCCATAACAGGCTCAGAGGCCCTGAAATTAAATGTGATAGACATTCTGGCAGAAAATCTCAATTCTCTCCTCGAAAATATTGACGGCCGCACTGTGGAGCTTGCCGCCGGCAAACACGTTATAAAGACCAAGGGCATTATAGTGCGGTACAAAGAGGTCGGGACCAGACACAAAATTTTGAACTTTATAAGTGACCCTAATGTCGCTTATCTCTTAATGCTTCTGGGTTTTTACGGGATATTCTTTGAATTCACAAATCCCGGCGCGATATTTCCGGGAGTCTTCGGCGCGATATCTCTTATTCTTGCCTTCTATTCTTTCCAGACCCTGCCGGTCAATTACGCGGGCCTTCTTTTAATAATACTTGCCATAATTTTATTCCTCCTTGAGATCAAGATCATTTCCCATGGCATACTTGCCATCGGTGGCATCATCTCCATGATAATTGGCTCTCTTATGCTATTTGAAACATCACAGCCATTCTTCAGGCTGTCACTGACAGTCATTCTTCCTGCCGTTGTCATTACCGCATTATTTTTTACTCTTACTATCGCCATGGCGTTAAAGGCTCAAAGACGCAAACCGCAGACAGGCATTGAAGGCCTCATAGGCATAACGGGAAATGCAAAGACCGACATCAGCTCCGGCGGAGGAACGGTTTTTGTTCATGGCGAAATATGGAGCGCCTGGAGCGACGAGCCGGTAAAGGCAGGGGAAGGTATTATTGTAGAAAGGGTGGAAGGATTGAAGCTGAAGGTGCATGCGTCGAAAGACAGGGGGCAGGAATAAACGGGTTGTTAAAAAATCTGTCTTGGCGCATAAAAGTGTCATACCCGCGAAGGCGGGTATCCAGAATCTTTTTTATATCTGGATTCCGTGTCAAGCACGGAGTGACAGACTCTATTGTCTGGTCAATGACTATAAATGTAATATCATTTATTTCGTTTGTATTAGTGTCAGTAAACAATAACTCAATCACTTAATAACAAGGAGGTTCAACATGCTGCAGTTTGGTTTCCCGGGATTGGTTTTAGCAGTTGTTATGTTCGTATATATTCTTTCAAGCGCGGTGAAGATCATGCGTGAATATGAAAGGGGCGTTGTCTTCAGGCTCGGAAGGCTCATCCCTGTCAAAGGACCGGGCCTCATATTGATCTGGCCTGTTATTGACAAATTCGTGAGGGTAGACCTGCGTACAGTCACCATGGACGTGCCTTCGCAGGACATAATTACACGGGACAATATCTCTGTCAAGGTTAACGCGGTCGTATATTTCAGGGTCATCGGCCCTATAAAGGCCGTAACAGAGGTTGTGGATTTTCACTATGCCACATCCCAGATATCACAGACGACCCTGAGAAGCGTTTTGGGCCAGAGCCAGCTTGATGACCTCCTTGCCAAGAGGGATGAGTTAAACGCGCAGCTGCAAAAGATCATAGATGAACAGACAGAGCCGTGGGGAGTAAAGGTTACCACTGTTGAGGTCAAGAACGTGGACCTTCCTGTTGAGATGCAGAGGGCCATCGCAAAACAGGCCGAGGCAGAGCGCGAAAGAAGGGCCAAGATCATCCATGCGGAAGGAGAATTTCAGGCCTCCCAGAAATTGGCAGACGCGGCAGCTATCATCGGTTCTCAGCCCATGGCATTGCAGCTCAGATATCTCCAGACCCTGACCGAAGTGGCTGCAGAGAAAAATTCGACGATACTGTTCCCGTTACCCATAGATCTGGTAGAGCCGTTCTTGAAGAAAATGAAAAAGGAATAAGACAAAAAAAGTATTTGGCCACGGATTAACACGGATCAACACAGATCTGCCTGCCGGCAGGAATACAAAGATAGGAATAGTTAAGAACCCTGCGCCAAGAGCGCAGGGCTTAAAAACCAAACTTAAAGCTGTCATTCCCGCCCCCAACTACTACATTCGAGGGCAGGCTCCGGCGGGAATCCAGTTCATTTTTCTGGAATAAATTATGGATGTATTTTTTCCGAATTGAAGATTATTTATTATCTGTGTTAATCCGTGTTCATCCGTGGCTAAACTTGTCTTTTTCTCTATAAGTGATCTGCCGGTAGGCAGGTCTGTGTCCATTTGTGGCACAATATTTTCTTCTTCAGGCGCTGATATCCACTTCTCCTGTCAAAAGGCCCGGAGAGCCGATCTTTCCGTAGAACCGGAGGTCATCTCCAACATCCTGAATGTTGTTGAAAAGCTCAAGGATGTTTCCCGACATCACTGCCTCTTTCACCGGATACGCTATTTCCCCGCCCTCTATCCAGAGCCCTGAAACGCCTATGGAAAAATCTCCTGATATCGGATTAGCAGTATGAATGCCCATTGTCTCAAGAATGAGAAGCCCTTTTGAAAGTGACTTTATTAATCTATTATTGTCTTGCCCTCGAACCCCCGGACCCTCGAACCCTTGAACCCTGTCTACTGTTTCCTGTCTACTGTCTACTGTTTCCTGTCTTTCTATATACAGATTCGTCACATCCACCCCCGGAAGCCCCCGGAAGCCGCCTCTAACTGCGTTGCCGGTGGATCTGACCCCGTCCTTATTTGCTGTATAGGTGTTATGAATAAAACCTGTCAGCACCCCGCCTTCGACAAGGACCTTTCTCGATGCAGGGACCCCTTCATCATCAGCAGGCTTTGTGCCTGCGTGCCACGGGATCAGCCCGTCATCAATAATATTTATTAGAGGGCTGATTATCTTCTTCCCTGCCTTGCCTTTAAGAAAAGACCTGCCCTTCTGCACTGCCTCTGCAGACAGCGAGGAGCTGAATATGCCAAGGAAATCCTTTGCAACAGATGAATCAAGTATCACAGGCACTTTTACATTTGATATCTTCCGCGCCCCTAATAATTGCAGGGCCCTTTTTGAGGCCCCCTGCGCAACAGATACGCAGTCCACATCGCTCATCCTCCTGCTCATCGCAAAATCCCAGCCCATCTGACTGTCCTGCCCGTCGCTTGCGAGGGCCATGACCTGAGCAGTGATATATCCGCTCTCATAAGATATATTCACGCCCTTTGAATTAACGATCGTTGTGCTTCCCATCCCGATGCTCACTCCGGCCTTTCTGACCTTGTTTATCCTGCTGTCAAGATCAAGCGTGGATCTTTCAAGGAGAATGGCCTTTTTTATAATGTCGTCTTCCTTTATGTCCTTCATTTTTTCGTCCATCACGAGCGCCTCTGAGGCCGGCATAAATTCAGGAATATCAATATATTCATCCGGCGCTGTCCATTCCGCGCCTTTCACCGCATCGCTTATCATGTCCTCAACCCCGTCAGCGCCCGTCGTAAAGGAAAAACCAAGCCTCTTGTTCTTAATGACTTTCAGCGCTATCCCGAATTCCCGCGATGACTCGAGCGCGTCAACGCCTCCGTCCTTTGCCTCTGCTGAGATCCCCTTTGAGGTCTTTATAAAGACCTCTGCCTTATCACAGCCTTTGTTAAGGGCTTTTTTAATGACGCCCTCAGCTAATAATTTAACATCCATAAATATCGTCTCCTATTATTTTTGCGTATTGTCAAGAATTAACCACAGAGCGCACGGAGAAGGTCTTCAATGTATGGAGTGATTTCTTCTGTGTCCTCCCTCCCCCCTGCTCCACGCTCCAAAGGCTTTGCTTTTTGCCACAAAAAGCACATAATTCACAAA
>JACQXH010000115.1 GCA_016208845.1 Nitrospirota bacterium
CGGCAGCATAAATAGACAGTGAAATGACCGCGCTCCAGAATAAGGTAATATTTCTGCCGAGAATGAGCGGTATAAAGAAAAAGAACCAGAACACTATCAGAAGTACCGGCGTCGCCCGGATAGTCTCGATCAATATTATGCATGGATAACTTATATATCTTCTGCATGAAAGCCTGCCGAAACCGAATATTGCTCCGGCAAAAAAGCCTATTGAAAGTGAGATAGCTGCCAGCGCAACATTTAAAAAAAGGCCGCCTATCTCTCCATGGGGATAGGCCCGGAGGAGATAGAATTGCCAGTTGCCGAACTGTTCTAACAGAAATTCCATATTAATTAATTTTCCTCAATATGCGTAATGCTGGAGATGTCGATCTTGTAATATTTTTCCAGCAGTATAATTACGGCCCCCAGAGAAAGCGATACCATAATATAAAAACATGTCGCAAGGGTCGTTACCTCAAGGCCCCGGAATGTAAGTGATTCGATCTGCTGCGTGGCCCATGTTAGTTCCGGAACAGATATTGCCATGCATAAGGATGTATTTTTAAAGTTATGGATCATCTGGGTTCCCATGGGCGGCAGGATCTTCCTGTAGCTCTGGGGAAGAAGCACATATGTGTATTGCTGGACACGGCTCATTCCTGTTGAGATCGCCGCCTCCCTCTGCCCTTTAGGAATCCCCATTAGACCGCTGCGCAGGATCTCCGCTACGTAGGCCGTATTATTCAGCGTCAGGCCTAATATCCCGGCCGCTATTGAATAGTTCCTGTATGAATTAAGCTTAGCGCCAAGGCCTGAAGGCAGAAGTTCAGGGAATATAAAGTAGAAAAATAATAGCCAGAATAATCCCGGTATATTACGGAAAATCTCTATATATATTCTGCTTAGTACGCGCAGGGGTTTTATCCTTGTCACTCTCATCACTGCTAACGCCGTACCAAGGATAAGCGATGCTACCGAGGTAACTACAGCGACAAGGAGGGTGATCTCAACCCCTCTGATCATCCATTGCAAGTATGGTTCCCTGAAGGGAATGCCCCAGTCAAAATCATACTTTAAGTTAAACATTATTCCTTTCCCTGTTATGTCTTATGCGGATTAGGGATATGAAGGATCTTGCTCATAAACTCTCTCGTCCTGGCCTGCTTTGGATTTATAAATATGTCGGACGGCTTCTCTATTTCAATGATCTCGCCCTTATCCATGAATACGACCCTGTCAGCAACCCTCTGAGCAAATCCCATTTCATGTGTTATCACGACCATGGTCATACCCTCATTGGTTAACGACGTCATAACATCCAGAACATCGCTTATAAGTTCGGGGTCCAGAGCAGAGGTAGGCTCATCGAACAGCATGATCTTGGGCTCCATAGCCAGGCTTCTTGCAATCGCGACCCTCTGCTGTTCTCCGCCTGACAATTGGATCGGATACATATCAGATTTTTCTGAAAGACCGACTCTTTCCATGAGTCTGAGCGCTCTTTCTTTTGCGTTTTTCCTGCTCAAGCCTCTTACTTTCATCGGGGCAAGCATAATATTTTCCAGTGCTGTTTTATGCGGATACAGGTTGAAATGCTGGAAAACCATCCCGATCTCGGCCCGAAGTGCGGTAACATCTGTCTTGGGATTTGCAAGAGAAATTCCGTCAACTATGATCTCACCCACCTGTACCTGTTCGATCCTGTTGATGGTCCTGATCAGGGTGCTTTTGCCTCCTCCGCTGGGCCCGCAGATGACTATAACTTCCCCCCTGGAGATCTCGAGGCTGATATCTTTTAATACATGGTGGGAACCAAACCATTTGTTGACAGTAATGAATTTAATCAATTTTTGAACCCGCGCTAACCATATGAAAAGTTAGATTTTACAAAAAGAGGTAATTATTAAATTACCTTATGCATTGATTTTTGTCAATCCATGAAATGGTTCTCAACCTTCATTGCCTTTATATCTATTTATATCTTATAATTTTAAAACATATTTTACGTATATTAAGGAGCATCCGCATATGTCAGGACATTCAAAATGGTCACAAATAAAGCACAAAAAAGCTGCTACTGACTCAAAGAAAGGGAAGGCCTTCTCAAAGCTTTCCCGTGAAATAAGCGTTGCTGCAAGGATCGGCGGCGGTAATGCAGAGATGAACGCACGTCTCAGGCTTGCAATGGAAAAGGCGAGAGAGGTCAATATGCCGTCTGACAACATAAAGCGGGCTATACAGAAAGGCACTGGTGAGCTTCCAGGCTCTCAATATGAAGAGATAAGGTATGAAGGCTACGGGCCCGGAGGAACGGCGCTGATTATTGATGCCACGACAGACAATAAAACAAGGACTGTCTCTGAAATAAGGCATATCCTGTCCAAGCAGGGAGGCAATATGGGCGAGACCGGGAGCGTGGCGTGGGTATTTGACAAGAAAGGATATATCCTTGTCGATAAAAAAAGCATTGATGAGGACGCCCTGATGTCTGTTGCGCTTGATGCCGGCGCGGAAGACATAAGGAATGACCCGGAAGAAGACAATTACGAGATCATTACCATTCCGGAGGACTTCAAGAATGTAAAGGAATCTCTTGAGAAGCAGGGTATTAAGTTTAATTTTGGAGAGATCACCATGCTCCCGAAGAGTCATGTTAAACTTCAGGCCAAGGAGGCCGAGCAGATGCTCAGGCTGATGGATGCGCTGGAAGACCAGGACGATGTGCAGAATGTCTATGCGAATTTTGATATACCTGATGAGATAATGGCAAAGGTTAAATAAGTGGCAGAGGCACAATGCGTGTAATTGGTATTGATCCGGGGACCATCTGCTGCGGATATGGAATAGTAGAGACAGGGATCAAGGGACAAGTCGATACGACTCGTTTCCGAGGGGCAAGTCTATACGACTCGATTCCGAGGGGCAAAGAATCAGGACTTATTCATATCGCATCCGGCGATATTCGCATGAATAAAAATGACCCGCCTCCCGAACGTCTGAAAATACTCTATGATTCGCTAAAGGATATCATTTGCGAAAATAAGCCTTCTCATCTCTGCATTGAAAAAATATTTTATCACAAAAGCATCACCTCTGCCTTTGCTCTTGGCTCAGCGCGGGGAATAGTGATGCTCCTCGCAGCTGAAAACAATTTGCCCTTATCTGAACACAACTCGACTGAATTGAAAATGGCCCTCACTGGTTACGGCAGGGCTGAAAAAAGACAGGTAAAAGAGATGGTGATAAGACTTTTGAATCTTGATCCTTCCGGTGCAAGACTGAGCGAGGATGCAACTGACGCCCTGGCGCTTTGCATATGCCATATCCATAATAATACGGGATACAGTTCAAGAATAGTGAAATAAGGCACAGAGGCACAAAGACACTAAGTTAAA
This sequence comes from Nitrospirota bacterium, assembly GCA_016208845.1. Classification (GTDB taxonomy): domain Bacteria; phylum Nitrospirota; class Thermodesulfovibrionia; order UBA6902; family BMS3Bbin08; genus JACQXH01. Next base: position 3,378 of record JACQXH010000115.1, read on the forward strand.
ATCTTTCTTTGTGCCTTTATGCCTTTGCCACTTTGTGCCATTTTTTAAAAAATATCTGTTATCCTATTAGAAACGAAACGGAGCATCAGGATTGATAGCATCTATTAAAGGCAGAGTTTTCAGCAAGAAACCCGAAGGCATAATTGTTGATGTCGGCGGCGTCGGTTATCTTATCTCTGTCCCGCTTTGCAGTCTGTGCAATATTCCTGAACCGGGGGCCGAGGTGTTCCTCCACACCTATTTGCATGTGAGAGAAGATGCCCTGCAGCTTTACGGGTTTCTCTCAGAAGAAGAGCGCCGGGTCTTTGTTACGCTTCTCGGTATTAACGGCATAGGGCCCAAACTGGGACTCGCTATACTTTCCGGAATGCCTGTACAGAAATTCACAGAAGCTGTTGCCAATGAAGATATATCATCGCTTACCTCTATCCCGGGACTTGGACAAAAAACAGCATCACGCCTTATACTGGAGCTCAAGGAAAAACTCCCCAAAATTGTGGTAATGGCAAAGGACCATATTTCAGTCGATGCTGTGTCTGCGCTTGTTAATTTTGGGTATAAAAAGGCATTTGCCGAAGCAGCGGTCGGGCGGGCTGTAAAAAACGGCTCAGACTCCATTGAGAATATTATCAGAGAAGCATTAAAATACCTTACAAGCCATAGTAAAATTTGAGGTAAAATTGTGTATAAATAGAGGCTGCGTTTGTCTGTCATTCCGGCAGTACTTAAGCCGGAATCCAGTTTGTATTTTCTGGATTCCTGTTTTCACAGGAATGACAAACCGACAGTTTACGGACAGACTCCCAATAGCTCTTTAATTTTGATTTTTGATTTATATTATGAAAGACATACCGGAAAGAAGCATTACCCCTTTGGCTGACAATGAAGACGCAGGTTTTGAGCTCAGCATCCGTCCGAGGTCCTTTGATGAATTTGTAGGACAGGAAAAGCTCAAGGAAAATCTCCGGATTTTCATACAGGCTGCAAGGCAAAGAGGGGAGGCCCTTGACCATGTGTTGTTCTGCGGACCGCCCGGACTCGGCAAGACAACCCTTGCGCATATAATTGCCAATGAGCTGGGAGTGGGCATAAAGGTAACCTCCGGGCCTGTACTTGAAAGACCGGGGGATCTTGCCGCCATCCTTACGAACATAGGCGACAGGGATATCCTTTTCGCTTGATTATTACAGTCCTGAAAACCTTGAAGAAATCCTTCTTCGCTCCTCGGAAATACTGAATGTCGATGTAAAAAAAGACGCGGCCGCTGAGATATCAAGAAGATCACGGGGCACTCCAAGGATAGCCAACAGGCTTCTCAGGCGCATAAGGGATTTTGCCCAGGTCAAGGGAAACGGATATATCGAAAAGAACATAACAAAGGAATCGCTCATTTCAATGGATATCGATGAGCGGGGCTTTGATGAAATGGACAGAAAGCTTATGCTGACCATTATGGAAAAGTTTGGCGGAGGTCCTGTCGGACTGGACACGCTCTCCGCATCTGTGCGGGAGGAAAGGGAGACCATTGAAGACGTATATGAACCCTATCTCCTTCAGGAGGGATTCCTCGAAAGGACTCCGCGGGGACGCGTGGCAACTAACCTCGCTTATGAACATTTTGGGATCCGGAAAGACAAAGGATTGTTCTGAGGCTTTTTCTTTGGCCGCAGACCTGCCTGCCGGCAGGCAGGTGAACACAGACTTAAAATATTCAGCCACTGATTTACGCGGATGAACACGGATGAAAGAAACAAGAAGTTGAGAAGACAAAAGGTCAAGAATTTAATCTTATATAATTCTTTTTTAATCCGTGGATATCTGTGAAAATCTGCGGCTAAAATTATTTTAAAATGAAAATTCTTCTTCACATATGCTGTGCAAATTGCGCTGTGTACCCGGTGAAAATATTACATGAAGAGAGACATAAGTTTACTGGATTCTGGTTTAACCCGAATATTCAACCGCATGAGGAATATAAGCTTAGACTTGAGTCTGTGAAATGGCTCGCGGGAAAATGGGAGTTGGATATGATTTATGCGGATGAGGCAATTAAAAATCCCGCTCCCCACCCTGGGGAATCCGGGGAATTTTCAAATGAGAACCTTCAAATTCCTGAACGCCCTGACAGGTGCCGGGCCTGCTACAGGCTCCGTCTTGAGAAAACCGCTCAGGAAGCCCAGCATTGGGGCTATGAGGCATTTTCCACAACACTGCTGATTAGCCCTTATCAGTAC
>JACQXH010000116.1:0-5161 GCA_016208845.1 Nitrospirota bacterium
GTATCTCTTCATCTGCAGGCATGTCCAGAGAAGCAGGAGGCACCCTCATCTCCCAGTCGAGATAGGGAGATGCCAGGAATATCTTATCTCCATCAGCCGAAGGATAAGAAAAATAAGGATCATGAGAAGAGGAGTTAAGAAGCCTGTTAAAATATCTCTTCTGCCTGTATAAATAGTGCTCGAGAAAAGGAAGCCCCAGGGATTTCTTGACCTTTTCAGGAAGTATTGGGTCAATATCCGGCCTGGACGGCAGATCATTTTCTATCATCCCGCCGAAAAAAGTTATGCCGGACTCAAGGCCTGCCGCAAGTTCGAACGGCAGGACCCGCACCCCGTTTTTGTTATTATCACTGCCGCTTAATCCCTTTAAGAAATATCTCAGGTAAGACAACATCTCTCCGATAGAGGAGCCGCTCAGGCTGTATATTTGAGCAAAATCTCTCAGCTCTGAAAGTGCCTTGCCGATCCCCCTTGAGACGTTATCGTTAAATGTAATAGATGTCGAGTCCTCAAGGGAATCATTAAATCCAAATCTCTCTAAAACCGAGTCTAATTCATCAATAAATCCGGAGAGATCTTTTTGATGCCTAAGTCCTTCAAGGACCTCTACGACCTTCTTTATCCCGCGCTGAAATTCATCGAGGGCTTCTTTCATTTCTGCGGTGACATCCTCTTCAGCAGAATTGAGGATTATTTCTTTTATGTCCAGCCATGCCTGACGGCCTTTAATGATCCCGGCCCTGCCGGAAAAAGATGCGGCCCACTCTTTGAGGACCGCGGGTAACTTAGGGAAATATGCAGATCCCAGGAAAGAGATAAACGCATTTCTGGGATAATCATCTTCAATACCTGAAAGCATGTCTTCCAGCGCTATTAAGGGTTTTGCGGCAGACAGGTTATAATTGGCTATATCGACAGGGATCCCGTATTTTTTAAATATCCTTTTTAGCATCGGCAGATATTTAGACATTATGGGAAAAGAGACAACTATTTCGGACGGCATCATGCCCGACAGGATAAGCTCCTTTGTTTTTTTTGCGATACCTTCGACCTCATCTTCCATTGAGGCATATTGGTAACAGCCCGTATTTTCTCTTCGGTGAGAAAGTTTGAGCCTCTTTTTTTCGAAGACCTGTTTAAATGACTCAAAGAACTTCAAAAATTCTGCATTCTCCTCGACAAGCGCTATCGTAGTATCAACCCGCTCAATAAGCGCCCTGATAACTTTAAGTTCAAGTGGAGTAGGATCAAAAAAGCCGTCAAACACGAGCATGCCGGCCTTTATCAGGGCAAAATCTTGTCTGACGCCTGAGGCCTGAGATCTTTGTTCTATGTCCTGATTTACGTGTTCTTTTATCAGGGGAATGCTATTTATAATTGCTGACTCAAAGTCTATCAGCCCTTTTTCCCTGAGGGTTTCTTCATATCTTGCAAGGGTCTCCATGGCCTCGACTGCGCGCTTCATGGTCTTTTCTTCAAAGATATGTGACCTGATCTCATCCTTTATAGCTGCGATGTCCTTATCAGGGATATAATGTCTTATCTTGCCAAGAAGGTCAGAAAGGACACCCGCATAACCGAGTTGCTTATTACCAATGATCTCGCACAGCATGAGTGTCCGTGCCCGGTCTGAAATTATTTTTTCTTCGCAAGAGGTCTCTAAAAGGTTGACGCAGATGTCATTAATGACTGAAGACTGAAACGGTATATAGCTATTTTTTTTGTGGACGTCTGTCAAGTGTGAATGAAATCGTCTCCTTGCCTCTTGCTGAACAAACGTCGCGGGAGTTATATATAAAACGCCGGAATAATCATTTTCAGGGCAAGCCGAAATGATGGTTTCAAAGACCGGGGCCTTTTTATTTTTTGTTCCAAGGGGCGCTATGAATACAATTCCTTCTTTCATTGTCTGCCTGGGCCTCAAGGCATATTTTAGCATTTTAATTTTCCTGATTGTTAACCACGGAGACACAGAGTCACGGAGGAAAATAAAAAATGAGAAGTGAGAAATATAAGACAAGAGATATTTTACTTCCAATTTCTTATTTCCTATTTCCCATTTAGTTCTCTGTGGTAAATAAACTGCCTTTTTTTGGTCAGATGAACTGTATTCGGGTAATCTAATAAATGCAGAGAGGATATTCTTTGGGTGAGGTGAATATTCGATGATGAATACTGGAATAAAGGCAGATATTTTATTCGTAATACATGCGTATGGCCTTCTTTATTTCATATTCAAGCGCGAGCACAGGTTTGATATTTAAGCCAAGCATGAAGCTCAGGTCGTCAAGCATCCCCAGATCATTAGGGTCTGAAGTAGCTATAGTAAGCGTTTTCCTGTCAAGGTCAAGTGGCAGCACATGATATTTCATGGCTTCATTAGGTTTCAAAGCAGACAGTACGCTTAGTGGGATATTCTTGTCTTTCAATGATACGCATTTCTGGCCAAGCTGCTTTTCAAGAACTTCACATATGGAATTTTCATCTACCATTCGCATATTGATCAGAATCGAGCCTATTTTCCCCCCAAATTGCCGCTGCTCTCCAAGTGCTGCCGTGCGCTGGAGGTCATCTATAATCCCGGCCTCAACAAGCATATCGCCTAGCTTTTTTCTATCTTCAGTCACGTTTCACCTTCCTGTGGATTTAGGATTAATAATAAAAATAAGATGTATTTACTATTATTAAGCAAATTTTGTGCCACCAGCCAACTCTGCTATTTTTAAAGCTATTTATTAATTGTGTTTCATTTGGCCCATAGAATGTAAGGAATCCCGACAAAAAATGACATGCTCAATAAATATAAAAGGTCAATCATTGTTTTACTATATAACATTATATTAAAATCCTTTCAGCCCCGCAAAATTTATTAATAATGACAACCATGGTGGATAGCCTTTAGGTGTTTAGCCTATAGGCAACTGAAAAAATGCGATCTGACTTAACTGCCCGTATAACCGTTCAGCAGAGTTTGTTTTTATGCCGATATCTGACAACCGGGAACCGGCAGCTTTTATTTTCTGGCTTGCTCTTTTAAACATCTTTCAGATATATTATTTATTATTATGCTAAAGATAATGCGCAGCCACAAGTTCTTCACGGTTTTTATCCTCGGTGCTATAACCGTAATGATAAGCGTTGCTTTTATCTTCTATGGGATAGGGCCAAAATCAAAAACCGAAAATAATATAGTCGCGAGCGTAGGCGATAAAGATATTAGTTTAGACGAGTATAAGCAGGCCTATGACAACGCATACCGCAGGGCATGGGATTCGTTGAAAAATGAAGAAGAGATAAAGAAGATGAAACTCAAGGAAAGAGTTCTAAGTGAACTTATAGGTGATTTAGTCCTGAGGATGGCCGCACAAAAAGCGGGCTTGTCCGTTTCAGACGATGAACTGCAGGATGAAATAACAAAAGCCCCGGCTTTTCAGGAAAATGGGGTCTTTAACAAAAGTATATATATAAGGAGACTTCAATTAAATCGCCTGACTCCTGCAACTTATGAGAACGCCGTAATGGAAGAGCTTCTGGTTGCTAAAATGCGCCGCCTTATCGGTGAAACCGCGGAATTGTCTGCAGAAGACATTCAAACCCTTGATCTGATAAAGGGCAATCAAGAGCAGTTATCTTCATATTTCCTGTTAGCCAAGAGAGAACTGGCGGTAAAGGCTTATGTTGAAGGCCTTAAACGCCAAATGAAGATCACTATCAACAAGGACTTCGTTTCTTAGATCAATCAAAGCCGCAACTACTCAGGTTATTTAGACCGTAGCCTGTTAGCTAAACGACTGTATACCCACAGACTGTCTCTCTATCTACAAGAAGCCTCTCCACAGCAGTCTATATTATTCGTTTATATAACATGGGCCGCGAAATCCACTGAAATAATGCCCTGCAACTAATTGATTTAATGACATTATTAAAATTTTTGTGATGAAAAGGCTTGACAAAATATTTGTTTTCCTGTAAAACAGTATCGATATGAACATATACCAAAGAGCCTTGTTGGGCATTGCCTTGGCAGTACTTATATCAGGAAATTCAATAGCTGATTCAAAATTAAATCCGCAGGTATCGCAAATTGGTTATGAAGTCCCAAGACTTAATGTGCCTAAATTATATGTTACCCTGAAATCCCAGCCGCGGCTTGCTCATATTAATTTGATTTCTTCAGTTGCCAGTAATACTGCAACTACTAATGATATGGTTCAAACAGTGCATGCCTCACTTATTAGCTCGGATGAACTCAATAAACTTACGACTGCCTCACTTTATAAAAAATACGGGTTTAATCAGGCGGTTGAGAACAGTCTTCATTTTTATACCAAGAAATTTAAACAGAAATTCCTTACCCAGCTTGGCCGTACTGGGAAGTATCTTTCCAAGATCCTTGAGATATTCAATGAAAGGGAGCTTCCGCATGAACTTGCCTTCCTTCCTTTAATAGAAAGCGGGTTCAACTGGCAAGCCTACTCACCCAAAAAAGCCTCCGGTCTGTGGCAGTTCATTCCAGGCACTGCCAAGAAATACGGTTTAAAGATCGACTCATGGGTGGATGAAAGGCGGGACCCGATTAAGGCAACCATAGCGGCATCAGAATATCTGAGCGATCTGTATGAAATGTTTGGCTCATGGAACCTCGCGCTTGCTGCTTACAACGCAGGAGAGGGCACTATATTCAGGGCCATGGACAGGACCAAGAAAACGGATTTTTGGGCCTTGAGGGAAACAAAGTATATAAAGAAGGAAACCAAGAATTATATCCCGGCATATATAGCTGCTACTGCGATCGCAATGAATCCGGAAGATTTTGGCTTTGAGAATGTTGCCTATCATGCCCCCATTGAATATGATGAGGTCGATATCAGCTCACCTATGAACCTGAAAACAATAGCAAAGTTTACAGGGGTTGAAATTGAAGAGATAAAGGAATTGAACCCTGAGCTTAAAAAGTCTTGTACACCCCCTAATGTCAAAGATTACACGCTGAAAATACCTGCCGGTACAAAGGAGAAATTTCTCTCGTGCCTTCTAACCGCTGACAAAGATGTCCTGCCGCAGTTCCATGATGAACATAACTATACGGTTAAAAAGGGAGACACTGTAAGCAGGATAGCCAGACATTTCGGTGTTTCCTCTAAATCAATAATTAAAATGA
>JACQXH010000116.1:5267-9541 GCA_016208845.1 Nitrospirota bacterium
ATAAGAAGGCCCGCCTTTCCATAGGAATGAAGCTATTAATCCCTTCGAAATTAACTGCCAGTCTTGACAGCAATTATGAAGAGGTTAGCCGTAAGCCTGAAGCCAATAGCAGGTCCTCAAAGAAATCCGTACTTTAACTGTATTATCAGCTCAAGTAATCCTGAGGGTCAATTTTCCATTGTGAGGGTGATTCATAACCTTCGATCCTTTCGGTCCCGCGGGAAATGTCAGCAACATAAGGAGTTATAAAACGTCCGCTGTTAGTGTTGTACATTATTCGCACAACAGGCTGCAAAAGATTTTGAGCCGAAGACTCAATTACCACCCCGAGAAGCCCGCTTTCTAAGCTTACAAGTGTACCTACCGGATAAATGCCGACGCAGCGGATGAAATGCTGAACCATCCCCTCGTCAAAGTACAATTTTCTCCATTCGAATATTTTTCGCAGAACCTCAGCAGGCTCCATTGCGTACTGATAACATCTTCTGGATGTCATTGCATCATATACATCAACAATTGCCGCCATCCTGCCATACATGCTGATATCTTCACCCCTTAATCCCTTTGGATACCCCTTACCGTCTAATCGTTCATGATGCTGGGAAGCCACCAGAACCGATGTTTCCGGTATTCCAGGAACTTGTGAAACTATCAAGTCGCTGTATTCGACATGCTCCTTGAGCATCATGAACTCAACGTCTGACAGCGGTTCTTTTTTATTAAGCAGATTAACCGGCACTTTCATTTTGCCGATATCGTGCAATAAGCCGCCGACGCCGATAGTATGTATCAGTTCAGGGCTATAACCGAAATATTTCCCAAAGGAGAGCATAAGGACGCAAACGCTCAGTGAATGAAAAAAAGTATAATCATCTTTTTGCTTTATCATCCCAAGACACATGAGAGCGTCTTTATTGCGGAAAATTGAATTGATCATTTCATTCACAACGTGATCTACCCTATGCATCTGTACCTGTTTGCCAAGCCTCACCTCTTCCATTATGTTCTGTACCGTCTGTTTTGCTTCTTTTTTTATCTCTTTTGCCCTGATCACCTCTTCATTGAAAGGGACCCTGTTCTCGTTGCCGGGCTTAAGGGCAGAGATCTTCTTCATCCCGGCCTGAATTTCCTGTTTCACCTCTGCTTCGGTCGGTGCATACTCGATATCAAGGCCCTTGTCTGTATCTATATAGACTTCTTTAATGCCGCATTCTGCAATCTTTTCGATATCTTTGTCGCTGTTGATCTTGATCTGGCCGCTTATGAAGGGGTGATGCATCCAGCCGCAGTTGAGGCTGTGTATGAACATCCCGGGCCTTAACTGCTCGATCTTGATTTTTTTGTGCATATAAACCTGCAATATTAGTCGGTTAATTACACAAAAAAGTTGAGCGGTTAATAGCAGATTGATGAGAAGCACAGAGGGTAAGGGGCAGCGGCTAATCTGTGGCTAATGTTTTTTCATAAGAGAAATCCTGCCTGTATGAGACTCGGCCATGACGGGCGGCAGCAATCTTAAGGCCCTGTCAAAGGCCTTTATGCTGGAGATACAGTTCTTTAAATTTGGCATTACTTTATTCCGGCCTGCGGATTTGGCCCTGTAAAGCATTTCATCGGCTTCCTGTAAAAACCTGTTCTTGTCCGAACCCCTTTTCAATGTAGCCACGCCGAAGCTCGCAGTCACTTTGATCTGTTTATCGTTCAGGAACATCCGATGATGTTCAATTTTATTCCTCAGCTTTTCAGCCAGGTCAATAGCATTAAAAAATTTTGTGTCGGGTAGAACAAGGGCAAATTCCTCGCCCCCATATCTTGCTATATAGTCGCACTTTCTTATTGAAGAGCTGACCATACAGGCTATTTCCTTCAAGACCATGTCCCCTGCAGGATGGCCATACGTGTCGTTAATGACCTTAAAATGGTCCAGATCATAAATAACGGCAGAAAGGTCTCCGTCATATCTTTCAGCATTGGCTATATCATGTTCTATATAATTATCGAAAGCCCTTCTGTTGTAACATTTTGTCAAAGGATCAATGGCCGCCTCTGTCTCAAGTCTTTTTATTTTCATCGAGTTCTCAATTGATATGTTCAGCGTCCTGATCAATATGTTGATTACCTCCCCATGATAATTGAGCATCGTTCTCTTGGGTAGTATGTATTGCGCACAGCATGATTGCCGTTTTCCAATGTTTTTTTATCAAAATAATGAACCTGGCAATCAATGTTTTGACCGGGGAAGTCTTTCTTTATCATCTCCAGGAACGACGCCCTATAAGCCCTTGGGTCTATCCAAATATGAATTGTGTCGCTGTCTTTAATGGTAAAACAGAATAATTCATAATCCAGGATATCCTTCAGGCATCTCGATAATTCATATAATATGCCTTCAAGATCATAATTTTGATTAATATTAAGTATATACTGGTTAAGCCGCCTGTAATCTACATGTCTGGCAAATTTATAGATGTACTTGATGGTTGAAAAAGGGGCTTCAACAAGATATTTAAGGCTTTTCGCCATTTCTTTAATTCCTCCAGAACATTATTTTTCGATATCTGCAATTTATTATGCAAGTTCAATGCCAAAATTAACTTTGCCAAGTCGTCTTATGGTTTTATGGGGAATTATTAATGGGTCATATGCAAAACTACGTGAATTGCAGAAAATATATCAATATATTGTGACACTTACTATTAATATCAGTGGGAAAATATTTCCCTGCAGGAACTTTTTAATCGGTCGCATGTTACTTCATCGGGCATCTGAAAAATCATAAGTATTTTAATGATTCAAGTAAATGTCGATAGTCGTCAAAGCTTTGACTAATCGCTTTTTTTATGAAGCTGCTACACGAAGGAAAGTTTCAGAAAATTTCTTTGATTAACCAAGGGAATGCCGTTAACCAGCACACAGAGTTTGTAAGTTTTAATTTGAAAAAATCAGGTTTTTCCGCCATGGGTCTCCCCGGCGACTCTTCGAGCTGACCCGCCGAGCCGGGAAATCTTCAAGTTACAAATAGCAATTTCCAAATTTTCAATCCTCTGTGTTACCGGTGTTTTTTCTATATATATATTAAAGTTGTCATGTTTTATACCGATTATATGAAGTAAGGTGAATTGCGAAAAGATTGTGTTATGACAAGTTGTAAGCTGAAAGAATAAAAAAATAATGCTTATTCTAATTGGGGCAGCTGTAGTTTTAGGGTCCGTCATACTTGGTTACCTCATGGAGCATGGTAACCTCGGTGTCCTGTTTCAACCCGCGGAATTAGTCATAATATTTGGGGCTGCCACCGGTTCTTTTCTGATTTCATCTCCAATAAAGGTTGTTTCTATGGTCATACAAAACATTAAGAAAATACTTACGTCCAAAGGTCCGACAAAAGCAATTTATCTTGAGCTTCTTTCACTGCTGTATCAGATATTCTCGAAGATAAGAAAAGAAGGCCTGATCGCAATTGAGGCTGATATAGAAGACCCCAAGAAGAGTCCCATATTCGGCAAGTACAAAGGCGTTCTTTCAAATCATCATGCGCTGAACTTTATCTGTGATAATCTCAAGGTAATAATAACAACGAATATCACGCCTTATGAGCTTGATAATGTTATGGACATTGAGATAGAGGCACATCACCATGAAGCAATGATACCCGCTCATATGGTCGCCAAGGTCGCTGACGCCCTGCCGGGACTCGGCATTGTGGCGGCGGTCTTAGGGGTCGTGCTCACTATGGGGAAAATAGACCAGCCTCCGACAGTCCTGGGTCACAGCATAGGAGCTGCGCTGGTCGGTACATTCCTGGGCGTCTTAATGTGTTATGGATTTGTCGGTCCGATCGCGACAAACCTCGAGGGAAATGCTGACGAGGAAGGAATTTATTATCAGGCTATTAAAATAGCGCTGGTCGCATTTGTAGGAGGCGCGGCCCCGCAGATAGCCGTCGAATTCGGACGAAGGGCCATTCCGTCTGCTGAAAAGCCAACCTTTGAAGAACTTGAAAAGGCGGTAAGGAAATGAAAGGTCAGCAGCCGATAATAGTAAAGAAGATCAAGAAATATTCAGCGGGAGGTCATGGCGGATCGTGGAAAGTGGCATACGCTGATTTCATAACGGCGATGATGGCGTTCTTCCTGCTCATGTGGCTCATATCAATGGTGTCCCCTGAAAAACGTGCCAGGGTTGCCTCATATTTCAGGCATTTTACTATCTTTGATCAAGGTGGCAGTTGCTTTATGGATAAATCGAGTGAGATATTTGATGAACGAGGAGAA
>JACQXH010000117.1 GCA_016208845.1 Nitrospirota bacterium
TAAAATAACATTATCGGACTGTACGATCTCTTTCATGATAAGTTTAAGTCTTTCCTCAAATTGTCCCCTGTATTTTGTGCCTGCAATAAGGGATCCCAGATCCAGGCTGACGATTCTCTTATTAAGCAGGTTTTCAGGAATATCTTCAGATACTATTTTTTGTGCGAGCCCCTCTACTATGGCAGTCTTTCCTACTCCGGATTCTCCGATAATTGCGGGGTTATTCTTGACCCTTCTGCCCAGGATTTGCAGAACACGTTCGATCTCATTCTCCCTGCCTATGACAGGGTCCAGCTTGTTTTCTTTCGCCAGCAGGGTCAGGTCTCTGCCGAATTCGTCCAGCGCCGGAGTTTGGCCTTTTTTGTCCTTAAGTAATTGCTGCTGTCCCCGCGAAGTAAAATTTATGGCAAGCTGGCGTGCGCTCAAAAGATTTGCGCCAAGGCTTCTGAGTATTTTACCGGCAATGCCCTCGTCTTCCCTTATGATGCCTATCAGCAGATGCTCGCTTCCGATATAACTGTGGCCTAACAGCCTCGCCTCCTCAACTGCCAGCTCAAGGACCTTTTTTGCTCTGGGGGTGAACGGGATATCGCCGAAAGTAAGAACGTTTGTGCCGGTGGGCAGATTTCTTTCGATCTCTATGCGGAGCTCGTCAACAGAAAGCCCCATTTTTTTAAGTATTACAACAGGCAGGCTGTCCTCTTCCCTTAATATTGCAAGAAGCAAATGCTCGGTCCCGAGATAATCATTCTGCCTTTTTTCAGCCTCTTCCTTGGCGAAAATGATTATCTTCCTGCCTCTTTCTGTAAATTTCTCAAACATAGTCTGCCTCTGATTTTAATATATATTTTCCTTCATATATTGTCAAGACAAGTAAATGAGAAATGAGAAATAAAAGACAAGAGATTTTTTGCTTCCAGCATTTTATTTTCTATTTATTATTCAGTCTCAGTGTCCCAGTGTTTTAAATATAGTGTCTTGAGGCTTAAAACTATGAGGGAGAACAAATTTTTCTAATGATGTTTTGGATTGCGGGGCTTATTGTGAAACAGGCCGCTGATCTCTTCCATGAACTCTTTTATGTCCTTGAACTGCCTGTATACGGATGCAAATCGCACATATGCGACCTCATCAACTTTTTTAAGAGAAGACATGATCTCCTCTCCTATCCGGGAGCTGGGTATCTCTTTCTCTCCTGTTTCCTGTATCTTTTTTTCTATCTGCAGGACAAGAGACTCGCGGGCCTCGATGCCGACCGGTCTTTTTTCACATGCCTTTTCAAGTCCGTGAAGTATCTTCTGCCGATCAAAAGGTTCACGTCTTCCGTCTTTCTTGATCACAAGCGGAAGGATCTCCTCCACTCTTTCATAACTCGTGAAACGTCCTTCGCATTTGAGGCATTCACGCCTTCTCCTGATCGCGTCACCGTCTTTGCTCAATCGCGAATCAATTACTTTATCTTCTATATGTGCGCAGAAAGGGCATTTCATAAAATCTCAGCTCTCATTCGCCGGGCCTAAGACAGACACAGGGCAAGCGCTGCCTGTCTTCAGGGCTTAATATACTCATAAACGGGATATTCTTTGCACAATGATTCGACTTTCTCTTTGATGCGTTCGATCTCCGGTCGTCCGTCATTATCAATAATCTGTGAAATAAAGCCTGCAATTACCGCCATTTCAGGTTCTTTCATTTTACGGCTTGTAACTACGGGGGTACCTATTCTGATGCCGCTAGTGACGGTCGGGGGTTTGTCATCATAAGGTATAGAATTTTTATTGACAGTGATGCCTGCAAGATCAAGGACAGATTCCGCGTCCTTGCCGGTAATGGCTTTATTAGCAAGGTCTATCAGCATCAAGTGTGTATCGGTGCCGTCAGATATAATTTTAAAGCCCTTGCTCATAAGCGCCCTTGCCAGTTCTCTCGCATTTTTTACCACCTGGGCCTGGTAGTCCACAAAAGATTCAGACAGCGCCTCTTTGAATGCAACAGCTTTCGCGGCCATAACGTGCACAAGCGGGCCTCCCTGTATACCCGGGAAAATCATTCTGTCAATTGCCTTCGCATATTCGGACCTGCATAATATCATGCCGCCCCGCGGCCCTTTAAGGGTCTTATGCGTAGTAGTTGTGACAAAATCAGCATAAGGAACAGGCGATGGATGCAGTCCGGTCGCAACAAGCCCTGCAATGTGCGCTATATCAACAAGAAAATACGCATCAACCTCATCTGCAATATCGGACAAGGTCTTAAAATCGATTATTCTTGAATATGCGCTGGCGCCGGCAAGCAGCATCCTGGGCCTGTTCTTCTTTGCAAGGTCCCTGACATTGTCGTAATCAATTAGTCCTGTCTTCTTATCAACGCCGTATGATATTGTTTGATAAAATATACCTGAAAAATTTACTGCAGCTCCATGCGAAAGATGCCCGCCGTGGCTAAGGCTCATGCCAAGGATCTTGTCTCCGGGTTTGAGAAAAGAAAAATAAACCGCCATGTTGGCCTGTGAACCGGAATGAGGCTGCACATTTACATGTTCTGCTCCAAACAGTTCCCTGGCCCTTTTTATGGCAAGCGACTCCACAATATCGGCAAATTCACATCCGCCGTAATAACGTCTTTCAGGATATCCCTCTGCATATTTATTTGTAAAAATAGAGCCCTGAGCTTCAAGAACTGCCCTGCTGGCATAATTCTCAGAGGCAATAAGGACGATCTTTTTCCTTTCGCGCTCGATCTCTTTTATGATAGCATCATAAATTTCCGGGTCGCACTTTTTTATTTCCTCAAAGTTCATTGACACTTTACCTTCTTCTCAATCGTCATTATTTTATCGAGCCTCCTCTGATGTCGTCCTCCCTCAAACGCCGTATTGAACCAGACCCTGACAATTTCTTTCGCAGTATCTTTGTTTATGATCCTTCCGGGCAGGATCAGTACATTTGCGTCATTGTGCAGCCTGCTCATCTTTGCAGAGTAAGCCTCTTGACAGAGCGCAGCCCTAACCCCTGGAAATTTATTCGCGACAATGGACATTCCGATCCCGGTCCCGCAGATCAAAATGCCCCTTTCAAAAACGCCTTTTGAAACTGCCTCAGACACCTTTTCTCCAAAATCAGGATAATCGACAGATTCTTCGGTCCTGGTGCCAAGATCACTCCATTCAAGAGCGAGCTCATCAAGAACAGGCATTATTTCATTTTTCAGGCTCAAGCCTGCATGGTCACATCCTATGGCAACTTTCATTATTTACCCCGATTGAAATTTATTTTCACGCTGACCGCTGAAAAGTTCTTGCTGCAATACCATCTGTGATTGTTATCAGTCTCATAATTGAATGGACATTTGATTGAAAAATCTCCACTAACCTCCCTTTGCCAAAGGGAGATCAGGTGGAATTTTTTCAATAATGTCGTTATTATTTTGAGACCGTTAATATTTGAATGAATTATATTATCAGCACTATAAGTGTAAGTCAAGAAAACATGCGTATTCATTGCCGAAAGCATCAAAAAAGTGTTACCATGTGTCGTTATGGAAAAATTCATAGACGGGATAGAAAAACTAAGCGAAAAGTTCCCCTACCCTGTGCTGGCGATAGGTAATTTTGACGGAGTGCACCTCGGACACCAGGCCATTTTCCGAAGGCTTGTGGACCGCGCCAGGGAGAAACACGGGACAGCTATCGCATTGACGTTCGAACCCCACCCGCTAAGAATAATTGCGCCTGAAAGAGCGCCAAAACTTCTTACGCCTTTTAAAGATAAAATGAATTTGATAAAAAATCTCGGGGTCGATGTAATAATCTGCCTGAATTTCACGAAGGATTTTGCTCACATCGAGGCTGAAAATTTCATAGATAATATCCTGTACAAGACCATCGGGGTCAAAGAGATATTCATTGGTTCCAACTACAGATTTGGAAAAGGAAGAAAGGGGTCGCCGCAGCTTCTCAGGGACATGGGGGGTAAAT
Organism: Nitrospirota bacterium; assembly: GCA_016208845.1. Taxonomy (GTDB): domain Bacteria; phylum Nitrospirota; class Thermodesulfovibrionia; order UBA6902; family BMS3Bbin08; genus JACQXH01. The sequence goes on from JACQXH010000117.1 coordinate 3,977, forward strand.
TCGGTTTTGCAGTTAATGTGGTTGATGATATAAAAATAGATGAGACCACGGTCAGCAGCTCAAAGATAAGGACTCTGATTGCCAAAGGCAGGATCGAAGAGGCCTCTGCGTTTTTAGGCAGAAATTATTCAGTCATCGGAATAGTCATTGAAGGAGCAAAGAGGGGCAAAAGCCTGCTTAAAACGCCTACCGCTAATATCGCGGTATTCAATGAACTGCTCCCGAAGGACGGCGTCTACGCTGTCACAGCCGATATAGATGAAAAAATCTACGGAGGAGCTGCCAATGTTGGATATAACCCTACGTTCGAGGATAAGAAGTTCAGTTTTGAGGTGCACATTCTGGGATTTGACGGTGAAATCGTGGGTAAGACCATAAGAGTAAATTTCATCAAGAGGATCAGGGATGAGATAAAGTTTACTAGTGTAGAAGCCCTTGCCAAACAGGTGAGAAAAGATATAGAAGATATAAGACAGATACTGGGAAAGGCTGTTTTATAGAACGACATAAATCAGCGCCCCACTGCGCCAGTTCTCTGCACTCTACCCAATGTTCACAGCGATGCGTGTAACGCCTGGGGTATTTATCCCCTGCTGTCTATGAAAAACGGTTCTATGAAAAGAGGATTGCAGCGTGATTCAATTGGTGCCCACTTTTGACAGCAGACCTCATACTGAGGCCTTATAATGGTTATGTGTCTTTGCTGCTGCTAATTTAGATTTAATAATTTGCCTGAATTTCAGCTTCTACCAGTTCTTTTAATTGATCGTAGCCAAAACTTGGAAGGGGCTTACCATTTACAAAAAATTCAGGTGTCTGCCTGACATTGAGAGTGTTGGCATCTGCAAGGTCCTGCGCAATACGTTTAGCAATTTCAGGATCATTCATATCATTTTTAATTTGTTCAATATTCAATCCTGCCTGTGGGAGAAACTGCCATATTAATTCAGGCTGGGGATTGTGATGGCTTGCCCAGTAAGGCTGGCTTTTTAACATGACCTCCAGGGTTTCCCAATACTTCCCCTGTTTCCTCGCCGCTTCAAGTATCTTAACAAAATAATCTGAGCCGGGATGAAAAGGGGCGTATCTGGCAACAAGCTTCATTTTGCCCGGGTTTGCAGCCATCAGGCTTTTAACGAAAGCATAAAAATCTCTGCAGGTTTCACACGCAGGGTCGAAAAATTCCACGAGATAAACTTTCGCATCATCACTGCCAAGTGTTATTGAATATTCCCTGACAAACGTTGAAGCGTTTTCTCTGGCCATAAAGCTTAATTTTGTTGATTGCCGGCTTTTATAGAAATAACTGCCAAGCACAAACACAATTACCAGGCAGATCACTGAAATCAAAACTATATTTTGTTTTTTTATTGTCTTCTGTTTTTCTATTGGTTTCTGCTTCTTTATTGTTTTTTGCTTTTTCATTTAGAAAGCCTCCTCTTTAACATAAATAATAATACTACAATGGTTGTAAATGACATTAACGATAGCATAGGAATTGTGAAAATGCCAAACAAATTAATGTAGTCCTCTGTGCATGAAACGCCCTTGCTGCAAGGTTGTATGCTTTCAGGAATAATACCGGTATATAGAAGGTTATGATAAAGCGCGATGAACCATCCCGCTATAGCTAACGGAAGGGCATATTTAGCAACGCTTTTATCAAAGGGAAAAAGTCCCGTTGACAGTATCAACACCAGGGGGAATAAACAAATTCTCTGATACCAGCACAAAACACAGGGAGCAAATTTCATTATTTCGCTAAAAAACAGACTCCCCAGCACAGAGATACTGGCTGTCAGCCAACATATAAAAAGAATAATCCAGTTTGAATTGGATGTTTGATCGGAATGAGACATATTGTTATTCTCCATAATTGAGTCACTCTTGTAAAATGCAGTCATGGCTTATGACTGGTGCCTTCTTGTATTTCTTCTTTGGATTGATGAATAGCATAAACAGTAATATCCAGAATATAATTATATTCATTTGTATCTTTGTTGTCATTAATGCCTAACGAGTCTGTATAATAAGTCTCCGGTCCGAAAAATCAATTTGATTTCGGGAATTATAAACCCTTGCCTCAACCGAGATCGTTCAATACAGCGCATTCTGAGCATCCGTTTTATTGCTCAACCTCTCACAATTTTTCGGAGAGGCCTTTTTCTACAGCTTCAACGTAGAATTGAGCGACGAGTGCCACTGTAAAATGTTAAAGAGCAAAAAGACGATTTGGAAATCTTAAATCTCTGCTCAACTGAAAAAGTGTCTCGGAACGAATCGTATCGACCTGTGGCACTTGTTCACTCCAATGATTTGTTATCCCTTGCAATGTCAATTTACGTCTCATAGAGCCCTGATCTTTTCAGACCACACTTCGGCATCTCGTACTAAAAACCCAACTCGGTTACCGTCCTTAGTTGTTATTACCAAATGTTTGCCTCCAGTCGCAAGGGATATCTTCCCCTTGAAAGACTCTTCAACTATTGCATCTATTATCTCTTCTCGGTAAATTTCAATTTTTTGTCCGGTTATTTTATTAAAGATCAGGCTTTTCTCAGTTAGACAAATAACTCCGTTGCCTTTTATATTTCCGAACCTCATGTCAGCCCCTCGATAAATAGCAGATTTTGGTTCAATAATAAACCCAACAGGCCCGCTGCGATATTTTTCGAGCAGTTTGCTCTTGATGATTTCTATTCTCCTATTAATCCAGGATGATATAGCAAACCATATTGAAACATTTATAGCCAAAATACCAATAATTAACAGGATGATTTGTGATGTAGTCATTTATTAATCATCTACCGGGATATCGCAAAAGTGTCTGACGAGTGCCTCTGCAAGACATGAGAAAAGAAAAAGCCGATTGCAAACTGAAATAAATCCTCAGTCCAAAAAGCGCCTCGGAACGAGTCGTATCGACCTGTGGTACTCGTTCAACTGCACCTTGTTCGGTGTCCATTTCAGTCCTTCATTTGCTTCTTTGCAGATTTAATGAAGCGTCCGAATGCCCTATCCTTCTTCCGTTTGTCTATGTACGACAGCTCATGGTACTCCGATTCCTTCTTTAGCTTCATATAGCTGGAATAGCGATCTTCAGTCAATACACCGCTTGTGACTGCGGCTCGGACCGCACAGCCGGGTTCCTGCTTGTGGCCACAATTCGCATAGCGACAATTCAGGGAAAGCTGGACAATGTCTTCAAAGCCTTGGTTGACCCCTTCGCTCACACCGAGAAGGTCCAGTGCTCGCATTCCCGGCGTATCGATCAACATGGAACCTTGATTAAGAACAATAAGCTGGCGGCGCGCAGTTGTATGTTTGCCTTCTCCTGTTCCACTGACGGCCTTTGTGTCAAAAGCGTCTTGTCCGATCAGGCGGTTGAGGAGTGTTGTTTTGCCGACCCCCGATGAACCGAGCAGGCAATATGTTCTTCCCGAGACTAACACTCGCTGGAATTCGTCAAATCCGATGCCCGTTATATTGCTGAGGGCAAGGACTCTGGCTTTAATGGCGCTCGACCCGATGGCAGCAAGCTTTTGCTCCAGTTCTTCAGGAGTGATCAAGTCTGTCTTAGTAAGAACAACAATGGGTTGAACACCCCCGTCGGCTGCCATTACCAAATACCGATCCATCCTCCGCACATTGAAGTCAAAGTGGCACGACTGGACAATGAAAGCGACGTCAATGTTGGCCGCTATCATCTGGAAATCCACCTTTTCACCAGCGGATTTGCGGCGCAGAAAGGTCTTTCTCGGAAACACCTCGTGGATAATTGCCGCAGTGTCGTTGCTGTGATATTGCACGGTTACCCAATCTCCGACACACGGCAGGTCAACCGAGGACTTAACTTGGAAATAGAATTTCCCGGCGAGTTCGGATTGGACTTCCCTGGTCTCATTTCTGACGAGGTATGAGCCGCGATCAACTGCTAATACACGTGCAATATCCCGGCCCTCTTTACCCAAGTCACTGACACGCGATTGAAACCATTGGTCGAAACACATATCACTCAATTTCATCATGTGTTGTCACCTAACGAGCCTGTAGAATAAGTCTCCGGTCCTAAAAATCAATTTGATTTCGGGAATCATAAACCCTTGCCTCACCCGAGATCGTTCAATACAACGCATTCTGAGCGTCCGTTTTTTTGCTCAAGCTCTCGCAATTTTTCAGAGAGGCCTTTTTCTACAGCTTCAATGCGGCGCTGAGCGGCACCCCCTGGGGAGTCCGTCTCGTGTGCCTTGTTCTCCACACGCGGAGCGCTGGCTACACGCACACACCGCTCAGCGCCGCATTCCCCATGAGCGGAGCGAGTGGGGAACGTCCTGATCACTGACGAGTGCCACCGAATCATAAA
>JACQXH010000118.1 GCA_016208845.1 Nitrospirota bacterium
TGTTATGCATACCGGACCCTGCCATTCTTTAATCCTTAAAAACTCCGCTTCTATTAAATCTGTCCCCGCCTTTTCCGCCTTCTTTCGCAGCGAGTTGTCAAAAGGTCCCCGTTCAACCAATGCAAGATAACCGCCGTCAAGAGACACCTGAGTTTTATCTCCGCGGGGAGAAAAGGTTGAGATGGTTAGAATTTTCTTAACTATTTCGTTGGGGGAAAGATCAAATTCTTCAAAAGATCTTGACGGCGTAGCACCCCCGCACGGTTTAATTCGCTTATGGTCTTTGTCGACAAGTCCGGTATTGACACCGGCAGCAGCCAGAGTTTTAGCTGCGATCGAGCCTGCCGGTCCGCCGCCGACAACGACTGCATCATATTTCTCATGCATGCGTAAATGATCCTAAAAAAACTTTTCAGCCACGAATTTTCACGAATTATCTCGAATAACAGGAAACTTATAACTGTTTTCTTTGTCACAATGTTGGTTAAAGGCAAAATCTGTCTTCAATCTTAATTTCATTAGCGTTTATTTGTGCCTGCCGGTCCAAAGGATCCTGTGGACAGGCAGGTTCATTCGCGGCAAATGCCGTATTTAGATTCAATCATTCAAACCAGGAGGAAATGGACAGTATATCCGCGCCCTCTTTGGTGTAGAGTTCACACCCGGATAAAAGTAGGCAGATATCTTGAAGAAAAAATCTCCTACGCTTCCTGATATACTGCCGTCTCTGTTTTCTCTCCAGGACCTGCTCTGCTGCAAGTCATTGATCGCTACTATAATATAAAGATTTTCCACCTCCATCCCCTTGATATCCTCCGGGCTCGGGATCGGTATCCCCCTTGCCTCGCCATATGGAGTGTGGGAATGGAAATCGCCTACTATCTGGAGCTTTTCGAACTTTGAAAGTATCGGCTCTATCTTTTTGTGATCCTTGTGGTCAAAGAGTACGCCTCTTCTTTTCCGCTTGGCGGTCTGAAGGCTGAAAGCATGCTCTATGATGAAACGGTCCTCGAGACAATAGCCAAGCAGAAAACCAAGGGATTCTTTCTTGAAGACCTCGGCGCTGCTTAAAAGAAGGTCCATAAAGGCATCCTCTGAGAGGAATACCTTCATGTTTTTTCTTTCTACTTTTCCCTGTGCTCTGGGACCCTTACTGTCATGACTGGACATGGCGCTTTTCTAACCACCCTTTCTGCTGTGCTGCCAAAGATAAATCTCTCAAGGCCGACCCGTCCATAAGTCCCCATAACTATCATGTCTATCTTTTCCTGCCCGGCAAATTTTATTATCTCTTCATACGGAACACCTTTGAGAACTACCTTCTGCACATTTACAAGTCCCCTTATTTCTTCGGCACAGCAGCTCTCAATCTCTTTTTGGGCCCACCCGTACATCTCTTTATACAGCTCATCCGCAGATACATGGGGAATATGGGCGTCATAGGCCCTGGTAAAATCATAAATAACATGAAGCATATAAAGCCGTGCATTATAATGCCTTGCAAGGTCGACAGCGTAAGACGCCGCATGAAATGACCCTTGGGAAAAATCTGTAGGAAAAAGTATTTTTTCCACCTTCATAATCATACCTCCCTTTCAAACAGGTTATGGATTGAATTTTACTTGTATTTGTACAGGTTTTTTAGTCTATTAGACTGCAGTCTTTTGGGCAACAGGTTATTTAGATTATTAGTCTTTAGTCTGTCAGCTAAACTACTAAATACCTACAGACTATCTACCTAAATAATTAAACTCCCACAGACTATCCATCTGGGCAGTTACTTTAATTTTACATTTAGTCCATAAATAATCCTCAGGCCTTCAAGTGTCAACAAAGGGTTAACCGTCTTTAGTCCTTTTATATAAGGCGCTATCAGCTGTGCAAGACCTCCGGTCGCTATCACCTTAAGAGGCGTCTTCCCCCCCCAAGAACGCTCTTCTTTTATTTCCCTGATAATCCTTTCAACCGCGCCTGCTTGCCCAAGGATTACCCCTGAGTTAATACTGCTTTTTGTGTCATTTCCAAGTATTTTTTCAGGCTTTGAGAGTTCCACCATTGGTAATTTCGCCGTTTTTTCGCAAAGGGCCTCAGCTGCCATGCGCAATCCGGGCATTATTACACCCCCCAAATATTCTCCTCTTGCAGAAATCACACAAAAAGTAGTAGCAGTACCAAAATCTATCACAATCAAAGGGCCCTTGTAAAGTTGACGGGCTGCGGCCGCATTTGCGATCCTGTCCGCGCCTAATTTATCAGGATGTTTTATGCGGAATTTAATGCCTGTTATTAATTTATTGTTCACATTAATCGGCTCTATGCCAAGTCCCTTCCTCAATGCATTGCTGATAACAGGCGTTATTTCCGGGACAACAGAGCATATGACCGCACCTTCCGGTTTCTTCATCCTGCGGGCCGATAAAAAACCACTCACGAGATAAAAATACTCTTGCGAAGCCAGTCCGTTCGGGATAGTATTCAGCCGCCAGACATCTTTTATGCCTTTATCATAAAATCCTATCGTTATATTTGTATTGCCTATGTCGATAAGTAAAAGCATGTCGTAAATTAAGGCGCAGAGGCACAGAGGCACAAAGACGCTAAGTTAATATATTTCTTTGTGCCTCTGTGCCTGTGCCACTTTGTGCCTTTATTCATATTTTTAATTTTTCAATATCGTCACTTCTCCGGCATACACTTTTTCAGTGGAACCGGAAGGAAGCCGCACGATCAGCTCTCCATCTTCGCCAATGCCTCCTGCAATGCCATTTAAGACACTGTCCTGAAACCTGATGCTGATCTTTTTATCGGTTGCAGCATCCATGCGCACCCATTCGGACAGCAGGGCTTTCTTATCGCCATGCAGCAGGCGCTTGTACCAATATTCAAGAGTGGAAAGTATTTCCCCAAGCAGTTCTACCCTGTTTACCGCCTCTCCTTTTTCAATTTTCAGAGAAGTTGCAAGAGGCCGCAGGCTAACCGGCATCATGCGCAATGACATGTTTACATTTATGCCTATGCCCAATGCTATAGCCTCTATGCTGTCCATGTCTGATTTCATCTCGGTCAGTATACCGCCTGCTTTCCTGCCATTGATAAGAATATCATTGGGCCATTTGATCTCCGCATTAAGGCCTGTATACCCCCTTATGGCTGTCGTTGCCGCGACTGCTGCCATCAGTGTAAGGACAGACGCCTCCTGTGGAGAAAAACCCGGTTTAAGCAAAACGGAAAAATAGAGGTTTACCCCGGGGGGTGAGATCCATTCTCTTCCAAACCGGCCCCTGCCCTGCACTTGCGAATCAGCGATAAAAACAGTTCCTTCTCTCCCATCTTTCCCTGCCTCCATGGCCCTGTCATTGGTTGATGTCGTGGTTCCATAGAATTTTATCTCTCTGCCGACAATGTCGCCGCTGAAAACTGCGCTTATCTCTTCCCGTGAAGGGGTATCAGGGCTGCTGATCAATTTATATCCCCTGGACGGAATCGCTTCGATCAGATAATGCGACCGCCTGAGCGTCTTTACTGTCTTCCAGACAGCGGCCCTCGAAACGCCGATAAATCGGCTAATCTCTTCTCCTGAAACAAAGGTCCCCTTATTTTCCCTGAGGAACTTAATGATCTGGCCTTTCATCTCAGCGCTATTCTGCTTCCATTATCTCAACTTCGATTTTGCCCTTCAATCTGTTTGAGAATTTTTTTGCATCACGCGCAGAACCGAGAATAGTGCCATAATGCATAGGTATCGCTGTCTTGGGTTTAATATCAAGCGCTGCGATTACAGCTTCTTCAGCGCTCATGACATACGTGCCTGAGACAGGTAAAAAGGCGATGTCAATATTGGTAAATGTCTTCATTTCAGGAATATAATCAGTGTCCCCTGCAAGATATATTTTCTGGCCGTTTACAGTAAAAATGTATCCAACCCAGTTTTTATCCTTTGGATGGAATTGCTTATTGGTGTTATACGATGGAACCGCCTCGATTTTGATGCCGTCGACTGTGATCTTGTCTCCGGGCTTTATTTTTCTGATATTTCCGGAAAGCTTTTGGGCGCAGTCCGGCGGCGCAACAATAATGGTCTTGTCGCCCTGAATTTTCTTTACATCCTCCGGAGAACAGTGATCATAATGTCCATGTGTTATAAACACAATATCAGCAGTATCCTTCTTTCTAATTTTATATGGATCTGTATAAATGACCTTTTCTCCGGTGATCTTAAACGTATCGTGACCCAGCCAGCGTATTTTATTTTTCATGTTATCCTCCCTTGCTTCGACCAGACTGAAAGCTGATATAATTATTAAGAAAAGAAAAATATAATTAATAGAGATCTTCCTGCCCATTATTTTTTCAGATAAAAAGCTATAATTGATTATATCACAGGGGGGGCTTTTCGTAACTTCATTTTTTCCAATACCCAATTAATAAGGGTTAATGCCTTGATTTAATTGATAATTTTCGCTATCCAGCACGCCCGACCATACCGCATACCCTTTATCGCTTAAGTGTACGCCATCATGAAGAAAATAGTCCTTCACAGGATTTCCCTCTTCGTCCAGAAAATACTTGTAAATATTTAGAAATTGAACGCCTGAATCTGCGGCAAGTCCTTTAAGGGACCTGTTAACTTCCTGAATTGATTTATCCGGTATAAATTCCAGAAGCGTCGGCAAGATACTATTTATATAGACCTGCGCCTTTGGAAAGGCAGAGGATAATCGTGCAATTATTTTTTTATAAGAATCAATAAATTCTATGTCTTCCATCGCAATATTATTCAGTCCGGTCATAAGATAAATAACATCTGCAGAAGGATGGTCTTTTATTATTTGATCCAGTCGTGAAAGCAGCCCTTCAACTGTTTCACCTGCTACGCCAAGATTGAAAACTTTGTGGCAAGGAAATCTCTTCTGCCAGTCGAAGAATTCAATCAATGAATGACCGATAAATAATATATTCATCTATCCATGTTTATTGTAAACTCCCTGTTGTCACATGGTCAAACAGTAGTGGCATCAGGAATGAAGTTGAGCGGTTCATATGTTATAATCTCCGGAGAATAAAGGGCGCAGGACAGACAATCGCTTATATTATGGGACCTTCATGAAACCTCATCAAAACATCTTAAATCTTATCGGCAATACGCCAATTGTGAAATTAAACCATATACCATCGCCTGACGGAGCAGAGGTATGGGTAAAACTTGAAGGGTTCAACCCCGGCGGCTCTGTAAAAGACAGGATCGCCCTTGCCATGATAGAGGCTGCTGAAAAAGAAGGAAAGCTGAAGCCCGGCAGTACTATTATCGAGCCTACAAGCGGAAATACTGGCATAGGGCTTGCCCTTGTAGCTACGGTAAAGGGCTACAGGCTCATACTTACCATGTCTGACACAATGTCTATGGAACGCAGACAGATATTCCGGGCATATGGCGCTGAATTAGTCCTTACGCCAGGCGTCAGGGGAATGCTCGGAGCCGTTGAAGAAGCTGAACTGATGCTGAAGAAGAATCCTGAATACTTTATGCCGATGCAGTTTGAAAACTCCGCCAACCCTGAAATACACAGAGTGACAACTGCGGTCGAAATAATTGAAGCCCTTGGAACTGACATAGATTGTTTTGTCGCAGGGGTCGGTACCGGCGGGACAATTACAGGGGTTGGGGAGGTCTTGAGATCAAAAAAATCCGGCATATGGATTGTTGCGGTTGAGCCGGCCGCCTCACCCGTGCTTTCAGGAGGAGATCCGGGAGCTCATATGATTGCAGGTATAGGAGCAGGTTTTTATCCGGGTATATTAAACACAAAAATCTATAATGAAATTATTCCTGTTACGGACGATGATGCAGCAGATATGTCCCGGCGGCTGGCAAAAGAAGAAGGCATTCTTGCAGGGATCTCATCAGGGGCTGCTGCATGGGCAGCCTTGAAATTGTCAGACAGATTTGGAAAAGGGAAGAAGGTGGTTGCTGTTTTCCCTGACCGCGGGGACCGGTATTTAAGCACAGGGCTGTTTAATGCTGAAAAAGAGTAATTAGCCGCGGATTTTCACAGATTGACACGGAAACTGAAAGAAGTTAAGAAAATGAGAAGATAAGTCGAAGCGAGTCGAAACGACTCGGTCGCACCGTACCGACCCTTCGGTCGATACGACTAAACTTAGACCCGCTTCGGGAAGTTTAGAATCATAACTTCTCAACCTCCCAATTTCATAATTTCTTTCTTATTAAATCTGTGGTAATCTGCGTAAATCCGTGGCTAAATTTTTTTGATTATATCTCAATCCTGAGCGGAACCGGACAACAGGCTGCTTACAAGCTCAACATAATCCTGCGGGGCATTGACCAGCCTTATCCCCATGCCGTTCTTAAAATCCTGAATGCCTGTCTTAATAGCCCTGGCTACCACTCCGGTAAGATTGATCGATTGGCCTTTGTCTGTCTCTAGTACCATCTTAAGCAAGGCCCCGACTTTAAATGCCTTTCTTGTCCTTATAAAAAGGCCGTTCACGGAAAGGTTAGATGACGTGCCGTTATATTCCTCATTGCCATCTGAAAAGGTGATAGATAATCGCTTTATTGTACGTTTAGCCCTTCGTTTTTCCATATTATAATATGTTATACCAAAAATGCCGCTATTTATCCATCTCCCGCAAGGGGCATATCCCGCACCCCGGCTTGGGCCTGCAGAAATCCTTACCTAATTTAACAAATAGCGCATGGTATTCATTATACATCACTGTATCCCGCGGAAGGTTATCATGAAATAGCAGTTGTATATCTTGATAAGCGGCATTCGCTGAAACAATACCGTGTCTTGCAAGCGCCCTTTTAGTGTACGCATCGATCACAAAAACAGGTTTTTCAAGGGCGTAAAGCAATATTGAATCCGCTGTCTCCGGTCCGATGCCGTGGATGCCGAGAAGTTCTTTTCTGAGCGTCTGCATATCGACGTCCTTCAGGTTTTTCATGCTTCCCTTGTATTTAATGACAAAATAATTCAGAAACGCCTTGAGTCTCTTTGCCTTTATATTGTAATAGCCCGAAGGCCTGACCAGTAAGGCGAGTTTTTCAGCCGGCATTTTATGCAGGGCCACAGGATCAAGTACTTTTTGTGTTTTTAAATTATTTATTGCCTTCTCAACGTTTCCCCAGTTTGTGTTCTGGGTCAGGATCGCGCCGACTGCCACCTCAAAAGGGGTCTCCCCGGGCCACCAATGCTGGGGGCCGAAGGCATTGAAGAGCGTGCGGTATATTTCAATCAGGATTTTTGCGGGTTGGGTTTTCCTCATAGGCTATATTTGATCAATTAAAAAATTAAATATCAAAAATGAAAATTATGGTTGACAAAATTCGTTAATAGATCCCTTTTCGCCTCGGCGAAGCCGAAGAGTCGGAAATTTTACATTTTAATTTTTAATATTTTAT
>JACQXH010000119.1 GCA_016208845.1 Nitrospirota bacterium
ATTTTGATATTTAATATTTATTTTTTGCTTTGTATTTTTTCTATCTTCACTGCGCATATCTTAAACTCAGGTATCTTGCTTATCGGGTCAATGGCGCTGTTTGTAAGCATATTTGCTGATGCCTCTTTGTAATGAAAGGGGATGAACACCATTCCTTTGCCTACCCTCTGAGAAATTGCCGTTTTTATTTCAATGGCCCCTCTTCTCGAAGATACCCTGACCTTCTCAGCATCGCTTAACCCGAGCCGCTCTGCATCGTCGGGGTTCAATTCAACATATGCCTCAGGGACCACGCTGTTAAGGGAATCACCCTTTCTGATCATCGTGCCGGTATGGTAATGGAAGAGATGCCTGCCGGTTGAGAGCACAAAAGGATACTCATCATCAGGCATTTCTCTGGACGGTCTGTATTCTACCACACTGAAAGCAGCTTTTCCTCTCGGAAATCCGGCCTTGAAAAGATAAGGCGTGCCCGGATGGTCCGGGGTAGGGCAGGGCCACTGGATACCTGTCTTTTCTATTCTTCCGTAAGTAATTCCGGCCACTGCGGGCCAGAGACTCCCCAGCTCCTGGAATACTTCTTCAATGAAATTATATTTCATCGGATAGCCAAGACGGCCGCTTAGTTCCCTGATTATCCATGAATCTTCTTTTGCCTCGCCCGGAGGATTCAGGGCCTTTCTAACGCGCTGGACCCTTCTCTCGGTATTGGTAAATGTACCGTCTTTTTCAGCAAAAGAGGCCGCCGGAAGTATGACATCTGCGAACTCTGCCGTTTCAGTCATGAAAATATCCTGCACAACAAGGAAATCCAGTTTATCGAATGCCTTCCGTGTGTGATTCAGATCCGGATCGCTGAGCGCAGGGTTTTCTCCCATGATATACATTGCTTTGAGTTTTTTCTCCATTACTGCTTCTATCATTTCAGTTGCGGTAAGTCCGTTACTGCCCGAAAGTTTTACTCCCCATGCCTTTTCATATTTTGCCCTGATGGCAGGAAGATTAACCTTCTGATAACCCGGATACTGATCAGGAATGCAACCTGTGTCGGTCGCGCCCTGAACATTGTTCTGGCCTCTCAGGGGATTAACTCCTGTACTTTCAATACCGAGGTTGCCTGTCATGAGCGCGAGATTGGCTATGGAAAAAACATTATCCGTGCCATGTGTATGCTGGGTTATGCCCATTGTGTAATATATTGCCGGTCTTTTTGCCGTGCCGTATAACATGGCAGCCTTGATTATATCCTGCGCCGGAACACCGGTTATTTTTTCAGCGTATTCAGGCGTATATTTCTCAAGTGCGTCCCTGAAAGCGTCAAAGCCTTCGGTCCTTATAAGAATGAAAACCCTGTCCATAAGGTTATTTTTAAGAAGGACATGCATTATTGAATTCAGAAGCACCACGTCCGTGCCGGGTCTTTGCTGAAGCCATAGATCTGAAAATCTGACCAGATTAATTCTCCTTGGATCAGCGACAATGATCCTGGCCCCTTTTCTGACAGCTTTTTTCATCCTTAGGCCGATTATGGGGTGGGTCTCGGTCGTATTGGAGCCGATCACAAAAAGCACGTCATTGTTCTCAATCTCAGGGATCGAATTCGTCATGGCCCCTGAGCCAAACACTGTGGCCAGACCGGCCACGGTAGAGCTGTGTCAAAGACGGGCGCAGTGGTCTACATTGTTTGTTCCTACAGCAGCCCTGATGAATTTCTGAAATAAATAATTTTCTTCATTTGTGCAACGTGCAGACGACAGTCCTGCTATGGCATCCGGTCCGTGTTTCTCTTTAATGCCTTTGAATTTCTTTGCGATAAGATCAAACGCCTCATCCCAGGACGCCTCTCTGAAAAGGGACGAGGGACGAGTGACGCCTGCCTGTCCGGTAGGCAGGGGTGACGAGTCTTTGAAATCTTTTCTGTTCTTTAACTTGTAACTCGTTACTTGTAACTTGTTACTGTTTTTTGGCGCTATCCTGATAAGAGGTTTCGTAAGTCTGTCCGGACTGCTTACAAAGTGGTAACCAAAAGTCCCTTTGGGACAGAGCCACCCTTCATTTATGGTGTCTTCTTTTGATGTGACCCGTACTATTTCATTCTTTCTTACATTCAGTGTAAGGCTGCATCCGCACCCGCAATAGGGACATATTGTGTCAATGCCTTTTATGTCTTTCTGCCTGCCTTTGAGGGCCCAATTCTTGCCCGTGAGAGCCCCTGTCGGACATACCCTTATGCACTGACCGCAGAACTCGCAGTTGAGGTCACGTTCATAGGGCGGACATACCTTGGACTTAAAGCCCCTGTATGCCACATCGATTGCCTTTACTCCCTGGATCTCATCACACACCCTCACGCATTTGTTGCAGAGTATGCATTTTTCCATATCTCGTTCAATAAGAGGATTTCCGTCTTTTTTTGCATAGATCCTTCTCTCGCCCTCGAATCTGTTCTCTCTTATCCCATAGAAATACGCGAGCTCCTGCAAAGTGCAGTCTCCAGCCATCTCACAGATCATGCAGTCATTGGGATGGTCTGACAGGATGAGTTCAATAATGGTCCTTCTCAATTTCTCCAGTGCAGGACTTTTTGTCGCGACCTCCATGCCCTCGCTCACAGGGGTGGTGCAGGATGTAACCGGCCTGAACATGCCTTTTATCTCTACAATGCAGAGCCTGCACCCTCCGTGAGGAGTAAGTTTTGGATGATGGCAGAGCGTAGGAATAGAAATGTCGCACTGCCTGGCGGCATCGAGCACTGATGTACCGTCGGGTACTGATATCTTAATTCCGTCTAATGTAAGGGTTACCATATTTTAAAAACCCATACATCGTAACACGCGCCGCACTTTACGCAGACGTCAGCCGCTATAGAGTGAGGTTTCTTTTTCTCTCCTGTAATTGCCTTTGAAGAACACACCCTCATGCACGCGCCGCATCCTTTGCAGAAATCGGCCAGGATGCTGTATTCAATGAGGTCCTTGCAAACAGCCGCGGGGCATCTTGACTCTTTTATGTGGGCCTCATATTCATTTCTGAAATATCTGATCGTGCTTAAGACCGGATTGGGCGCTGTCTGCCCCAATCCGCAAAGTGAAGATGCCTTTATGTCATGGCTCAGGTCTTCAAGAAGTTCAATATCGCCTTCTTTCCCCTTTCCTTGTGTGATCCTGCTGAGTATTTCAAGGAGCCTTTTTGTTCCGACCCTGCAGGGGACGCATTTGCCGCAGGATTCTGCCTGAGTAAACTCCAGAAAAAACTTTGCAATGTTGACCATGCAGTCAGTGTTGTCCAGCACGACCATGCCGCCTGAACCGACGATGGAACCGACTTTAGCGAGAGACTCGAAGTCTACATTAATATCAATAAGCTCAGAAGGGATACATCCGCCTGAAGGCCCGCCTGTCTGAACGGCCTTAAGGGTCCTGCCCTTGTTCGTCCCTCCGCCGATGTCATAGACTATTTCTTTAAGAGGCATGCCCATGGGCACTTCGATGAGTCCTGTGTTCTTCACCTTGCCTGTAAGGGCAAACACCTTTGTGCCCTTGCTCTTTTCAGTTCCGAACGAGGCAAACCAGTCAGCGCCTTTTCTGATGATATAAGGTATGTTCGCCAGGGTCTCAACATTATTTATTACGGTGGGTTTTCCCCATAATCCGCTGTGAACAGGGAAGGGCGGCTTTGCACGAGGCATGCCCCGCTGGCCTTCTATCGACGCAATGAGCGCTGTCTCTTCTCCGCATACAAATGCGCCTGCGCCAAGCTTAATTTTTATGTCAAAGTCCAGTCCGGATCTCAGAATATTTTTGCCGAGCCAGTTTTTTCCTCTTGCCTGGGCCAAAGCCATCCTGAGCCTCTCGACAGCAAGCGGATATTCTGCGCGTATATAGACATACCCCTTTGTGGCGCCGATGGAATAAGCGCCGATGATCATTCCCTCAATTACCGCATGAGGATTCCCTTCTATCACAGACCTATCCATGAAGGCACCAGGGTCTCCTTCATCAGCATTGCAGATAATGTATTTTTGTGCGGCCTTTGTGTTCCGGCAGATCTCCCACTTCGTGCCTGTTGAAAACCCTGCGCCGCCGCGTCCCCGCAAACCTGATTTCTTTATAATATCGATAGTCTGCTCCGGCGATAATGATGTAAGGACTTTTTTTGCCGCTTCATAGCCGCCAACGGCAAAATAGGACTCTATTTTTTCAGGGTCTATATTGCCGCAGTCGGAAAGCACGACCTTGGTCTGCTTATCGTGGAAGCTGTAGTAATCTTCGCCGACCATCCAATCAGCTACAGGCTCGCCTTTTATCAGATGCTCTTTGACTATTCTTGATACCATTCCGGGTTTTGTATATTGGTATGTGGTCTTTTTCCCGCCGACGATCACGTCAACAAGAACATCCTTGGCGCACAATCCGCGGCACCCGACTTTATGCATTGAGCAGAATTTCTCAACAGAGGCTTCTATTCCAGCCTCGCTGATTTCCCTGTTGAAGGCCTCCATGACCTCGGACCCTCCGGCTGCCATGCCCCCAGTGCCCATGCAGACCTTTATCTCAATATCATTCTTCAACTTTTTTGCCCTTCAGTTCTTTCATGAGTCTATTGATCGTCATTTCACCAAACACTTTTTTATTAATGATCACAACAGGCGCTATGCTGCATGCGCCCACGCAAGCCACTTTTTCGAGTGTGTACTCGCCGTCTTCCGTAGTTTCTTTTCCTTCAGGGAGTTTGAGCTCTGTCTGGATGCTGTTTATCAGGCGGTCCGAGCCCCTCACATGGCACGCGGTGCCGCAACAGGCGGTAATAAGGTTTCTGCCTCTGGGATGCATGTGAAACTGTGCGTAGAAGGTAATGACCCCGTAAAAGCGGCTTTCCGGTATGTCGAGTTTTTTAGAAAACCATCCGACTGACTTTTCCGGGATGTATCCGAAGACATCCTGCGTGTCCTGAAGGAGGGAGATTATATTGCCTTCTTCAGCAGTGTATCTGTTCAGGATATCATTCAGCTTTAGTTCGTTGTCCGTAGAAATTTCCAGCATCGGCAGCCCACCCAATTTTAAATATGATAAATTTATTTATTTTGTGTCCTGAGCACTTAAAAACAAAGAGGCATAAAAAATGAACAGAGGATTCAAGTTTTAAGGTTGATCCTCCATGCGCAGTCTCAAAAAAGACCCGCGATTTATTATATCGCAGAAATAATACCTATTTACAGCCCTTCTTTATCTCTCCAGCAGTTAAAAAATAAAAATTAATGAGACTAAAACTTTAGCATAGACCAAGCGTCAGTGTCAAAACAAAAAATCAAAAATGTTTATTGACTTATTTTATTTCTTTAGTTATGTTATAGCCTGATAAAGGGGAGTAGCTTAAGCGGCGGATGTCGTCAACACGTCTGCATAATACTGCAGGCCGGCACCGCCGGTTAGATATGACTAACAAGCAAGACCTTTACCGCGAAAATATATTGCGTGGTAAAGGTCTTTTTTCATTTGGGGAATCAGGCATAAACTTTATTATAAGCTGGTTCAGTGATAAGATTGAATTAATGTGTATGATGCCAGGCTGGCAAATGAATTTGAAGTCAGGCCCCTGTATGAAGACAGAGGCTTTAACAAGCAAAAAAAAATAAAAGGAGGTAATGTCAATGAGGCCGAGTGAAAAAGAAGCTGAATTTGTCGCAAGAATGGAGTTCGAAAGAAGAAAGAAGCTCGAAGAGGGAAAACACAGACAGCTCAAATCAGAAGAAAGGAAAAAACTTAAGGATCTTCATTATATGAGATGCCCTAAATGCGGGATGGAGCTGTTAGAGATCGACTACAGGGAAATTAAGGTGGATAAGTGTTCTGAATGTGATGGTATATGGCTTGATGCTGGAGAGCTTGAATCTGTATCAAAGCTGGAGAAAACAGGGCTTGATAAGTTGTTCAGTGTTTTTAAAAAATAATATGTCACTAGATTCAAGCACTAATATTTGAAAGCCTTTATAGCATCTCTCATATTTGTTGTCCTGGCTGAAATGGGTGACAAGACCCAGCTCCTTGCGATGGCATTTGCCGCCAGGTATCGCTGGCAGACCGTGATGTGGGCAGTATTTACGGCGACTGCCATAAACCACCTTATGGCAGCTGCTGCAGGAAGCTACCTTGCCGCTGTTGTGCCAATGGCATATATAAAGACAGCGGCTGCAGTATCCTTTATCATATTCGGGTTATGGACGATACGGGGCGATACGTTAGGTGGCGAGGACCGGCGTTTTAATTTCAGCCCTTTCTGGACAGTAGCGATT
>JACQXH010000024.1 GCA_016208845.1 Nitrospirota bacterium
ACAACCCCGGATGAATACAGAAAGTATATTGAAAAAGACGGCGCTCTGGAGAGGCGTTTCCAGCCTATTTTCCTGCAGTCGCCGAATCTCGAAGAAACAGTGAAAATCATCAACGGGCTGAAGAGTAAATATGAGATACATCACAGGGTCAAGATCAGCGACGAGGCAATTAACGCGTGCGTCACGCTTTCTGACAGATACATTGCTGAAAGGTTCCTGCCTGATAAGGCTATTGATGTAATTGATGAAACAGGGGCGAGGATCAAATTAAAAAGATTCACTATGCCGCCCGAGTTAAAGGACCTTGAGAAAGACATGAAGAGGCTTAACAAGGAAAAGAATCTGTATTCCAAGCTGCATGATTTTGCAAAAAGCGCATCTGTCAAGAACGAAGAGGAGAGGATAAAGAAACTGTATAATGAACTATACAGCAACTGGCATGAAAATCAGCAAAAGGATGTCTCAGTGGTCAATGTGGAAGATGTCGCCTATACTGTTTCCAAGATCACGGGCATCCCTCTTTCGAAATTAGAGGAGCAGGAGTCGGAAAAACTGCTTCGCATGGAAGAAGAATTACACAACAGGATAATAGCGCAGGATGAGGCTGTTAAAGCTGTTTCAAGGGCTATAAGACGCTCGCGTGCGGGATTAAAGACGAGAAAGCGTCCCATTGGCTCTTTCTTCTTTTTAGGGCCTACCGGCGTCGGGAAGACAGAGCTTGCAAAGGCATTGGCGGCATTTCTTTTCAATGATGAAAACGCACTTGTGAGAGTCGATATGTCAGAATATATGGAAAAATTTAATGTCTCCAGGCTAACCGGCGCGCCTCCGGGCTATGTAGGATATGAGGAAGGCGGGCAGCTGACGGAAGCGGTCCGAAGAAGACCCTATTCGGTCGTGCTTTTTGACGAGATAGAAAAGGCTCATCCTGATGTTTTCAATCTCCTCCTCCAGGTGCTTGATGAAGGCATGCTTACGGATAATTTTGGAAGAAAAGTTGATTTCAAAAATACAATAATAATCATGACCTCAAATCTTGGCACAAGACTTACAGAGAAGACCATGCCGCTTGGATTCCAGAAGCCCAGATGGGAGGATGCATATAATAAGATCAAGGATAATGTCTTGAATGAATTAAGGAAGACCTTTAATCCGGAATTCCTGAACAGGGTAGATGAAATTGTGGTATTTCATCCTTTGGGAAAAGAGCATCTTCTTAAAATTGTAAATCTGCTGATGATCGATCTTAATAAGGAACTGATCGAAAAAGATATTGCGGTTGAACTGAGCGATGATACAATAGAGTGGCTGATCAGGAATAATTTTCAGCCGTCATACGGCGCCAGGCCCATGAGAAGGGCTATACAGAGAAACATCGAAGACCCGCTCTCCGAAGAGAACCTTAAAGGCAGATTTAAAGAGACGAAGAAGATCAAGGTCAACCTTGAAAATGATATGCCCGTATTCATTGAGGACGAAGTAGAAGTCCTGGTGTGACCGGAGAAGTATTGTTTATTTTTTAAGCCTGCCGATTAAAAACCTGGTAACTTCCCCGGGGATGTTCAGACTGTAGTCTGTTAGCTAAACTACTAAAAACCCATAGACTATCTGCCTAAGCAGTCACTGAACACCTGCAGGCTATCCGCCCGCAGTAGTATAATACCTTCTTATAGATCGACCTTTATCAGTCCGATATTTTTTACCTTCAGGCCGCGTTTTTGCAGAAAAGTGAGGTCATGTGAGACTGATACAAGAACATGATCTTGCAGGTTGTAACGGCCTACCATTGATTCTATAGCAGCTTCAGAAGCATTTCTGTCAATATATAATATTACATATTCCTTATTGCCCGCCTTTATCTTATAGTCCTCTCTGCCTGTTTTTACTGCTTCATAAGAAGGTGCTGTACGCAGTATCTCATAAATAGTGAAAGGATTACTGAAGTAACCTAATACCGCGATCTGTTTTTCGTCAATATTGGCTATTTCTCCGGCTTTTGAATGGAGTTCGATCATTCTGTTTTTGAGCAAGGCGTGGCTTTTAATCAAATTGCCGCTTGGTCTCAGAATAGAAGAAGAAGGAGATGTTATGAAATAATTGCCGAGTATGAGCATTACTGTCAGGATTAGAACATACCTGGGTGCTTTTTCAAAGAACGTCATGACGATAATCACTAAAAAAGGAAGAATGGACAGCATATTATGTCTGGCATTGTTGCCATTAAGGATCATCCATGTGATCGTTGGCAGTACGGTCCATAAAAGAATAAAGATGATAGCATCAGAATTTCTTTTCATGAGCTGATAAGAGAATGCGGCAATACCAAGAAAAAAAGTTATCATTCCTGCGGCGTAAATGACAGGTTTAACCTGTCTTTCAAGATAATGCAGGGAAAACAGAGAGCTTGGTCCCGGAAAGAAGAAATTGTACCACTCGGACAAGCCTGTGCTTGACGAAGTGACCCCGCCGGTCGGCCCGATAATAAGGTGTCTGAATATCAAAGCAAAGAGACCTGATAATATGATAATCACAAATGCTGATATAATCTTATTCCTGTCCTTTATCTTTCTTATGTAAAGTAAGCTTATAAAAGTACCTGCTCCAAGTATGTAATCCAGTTTAAACAACAGGGAAACTGTCAGGAAAAGGCACGCGAGGGCCATACGTAGATACGATGAAGCTATCTGATCATGATCAAGCGCGGTCAGATAAAAACAGAAAGAGGTTAATAGAAAGAAAAAGGATATGAGGTGCGGAAAGCCTGTTGTGGTTGATTGATAAAACGCAGGAGCGAAAATGAGAGCAAGCACCGAACAAAAAGACACGGGTGGGCTCTTAAATAACCTCTTAATCAAAATGTAGGCAGGAATAACGGTCAATGTGCCGAACACCGCATTCGTATAATTCATAATAACAGGTAAATATTCAAAATGCTGACCGGTCAATTTCATGAAAGATTTGAGATAAAGAATATACAGGGGGATAACATCAGAGAAGTAGAAATTAATGAATGCGCCCTCTGGCCCGTGCTTAACCATATCGATTACGCTGACCCCGATCCTCGCAGCATCAAGCTCTCCAAATCCGGTCAGTACAAAGGGGAAATGCGATGCGGCAGAAATTATTAATAGCAGGGGCAGGTAATAAGGCTTATTTTCACACGAGTCAGCGGCAGGTGTCAATATATATATCTCCTTTCAAATATTGACTTATAATAGCATAATGTCGCTGCCCTTATAATATAAACTGCGGGCGTCTTACGGATATGAGCATTTTTGTATGAGACGAGCTTTCTTTGCATGCATGTCAGATGATTATGGTAAAATAAGCCTGCTCAATAACACTTTAAAGATAATAAAATATTCTGACGGAGGCGGTATTGGAAGAAAAATATGATCCGCAAAAGGTGGAGAAGAAATGGCAGGAAGATTGGAACAGCAAGGCCATATTCAATACTGATGATGACAGCAGTTTGCCGAAATATTACTGTCTCGAGATGTTCCCGTATCCGTCCGGCAGAATACATATGGGTCATGTCCGGAACTATGTGATAGGCGATGTCATTACCAGATACAAGAAGATGCGGGGTTTTAATGTTCTCCACCCCATGGGATGGGATGCTTTCGGTCTTCCCGCAGAAAATGCCGCAATAAAGCACGGTGTTCATCCTGCCAAATGGACATACGATAACATCAGCTTCATGAAAGGCCAGATAGGAAAGCTGGGGCTGAGCTACGATTGGCGCAGAGAGGTAACGACATGCGACCCCGGGTATTACAGGTGGAATCAATGGTTTTTTCTCAAGATGTTCCAGCGCGGGCTCGCATACAAAAAGGCCTCGACTGTGAACTGGTGTCCCTCATGCCAGACTGTTCTTGCCAATGAGCAGGTCATAGATGAAAAGTGCTGGCGCTGTGACAGCATTGTAGTCATGAAAGAACTTGAACAGTGGTTTTTTAAAATAACGTCATATGCAGACGAGCTTCTCCATGATTGCGATTCACTTGGAGGATGGCCTGAGAGGGTTGTGGTCATGCAGCGCAACTGGATAGGCAGGAGTGAAGGAGTTGAGGTTGATTTTAAGTTACTGGACTCTGATAAAAGCATTAAGATCTTCACTACCAGACAGGACACCCTGTACGGCGCTACCTTTGTGAGTATCGCCAAGAAACATCCCCTTGTGGGCGAGCTTGTCAAAGACGAAAACATCAGAAAACAGATCGAAGCCCTCCCTGATGATCCTGAAAACAAAGAAGGGGTTTTTACCGGCATATATGCTGTTAATCCATTGACAGGAGATAAGCTGCCTGTCTGGGCCGCGAACTTCATTCTTATGGAGTATGGCACAGGCGCTATAATGGCGGTTCCTGCTCATGATCAGAGGGATTTTGTCTTTGCAAAAAAATATGGGTTGCCGATAAAAGTTGTAATAAAGAAGGGTCCAAGGGGCCCAGGGGCCCGGGGATCAAGTGGTGAGGATCATGAGTCTTCATCGAACCCTGATGCAATTACC
>JACQXH010000168.1 GCA_016208845.1 Nitrospirota bacterium
ATTAATGGCAGAGGTCCCGTTCTCTGCCCAGGCAACGTCATATCCCTGCTGCTCAAGGAAATCCTTAGTAACATTTGCCTGTGTTTTGCTGTCTTCTACAAGAAGAATTTTAGCTTTTGCCATTTTGCATTTAGATCGAGAAGCACCCTGGAATATAGAGAATATCCTGTCAAAACCATATATCAAAATATCAGCTAAAGTCAACATTTATAAGTATCATATTTTATGCATAAGAATGGTTCCTTGACTTTTTATAAAAGCGGTAAGGTATAATTGACAGTAATGTTCAGGTGCCTGTTGTGGGCTTAATGGGGAATCCCGTGAAACACGGGAGCGGACCCGCCGCTGTAATCCTGATCCCGATACTTCGGGATAAGAGTTTCTGCCAATAACGTCACTTTCCCGATATATCGGGATGGGAAGGCGGCAGAAGTCAGGAGCGCCAGAAGACCAGCCTGAACAATGCCTCACACAATAAGCCTTCGTGGTACGAGGTTGTGAGGGTAAAGGTTTTGTCAAGGCTTTTATCCCCAGCTTCCATTGGAAGGCTGGGTTTTTTTATTTAAAAGGTCATTTAAATCTGTCATTCCGGCAGTCCTTAGGCCGGAATCCAGGCGGAATAAACATTTTATGAAAATATATTTCAGACACAATTTAAGGCTAATGCAGATTTTTATTTTTTCCCTTATTACTGTTTACTGTCTTCTGTCTACTGCCTCTTACGCTGAGACCCCGGGCCGCATCATCTCGCTCGCTCCAAGCGTAACTGAGATCCTTTTTGCAGCCGGTATGGGAGACAGGGTGACAGGCGTGACGACTTTCTGCGATTATCCGCAGGAAGCAAAGAAAAGACAAAAAATCGGCGGCATGTCAAATCCCTCGCTTGAAGCAGTCATATCATTAAGGCCTGACATTGTTATCATGACGACTGACGGTAATCCGAAAGAGTTTGAATATAAACTCCGTTCAATGAAAATAAAAACACATATATTCGAGGCGCTTACGCTAAATGAACTGCCGGACGGTATTAGAAAGATCGGCATGGCCCTTGATCAAAAAGACAAATTTGACGTACTCGCATCAAACATAGAGGAGACGATTAATAGTTATAAAGTTACGAGACAGGAGGCAAAGCATCCTTTAATCCCACTTGCTAAAGGGGGGCGTGGGGGAATTACTAACTACGAAATCCGAACTCCGAAATCCGAAATGAAGAAGGTTTTATTTATAATCTGGCCTGAACCCCTTGTTGTGGCAGGGCCGCGAACAGCGGTTGATGATGCGATAAACCTGCTTGGCGGGATCAATATTGCAGGAGATGCGAAGAGCCGTTATCCCAAATATTCGATAGAGGAGATAATCCGCAGGTCACCGGACGTCATAATCATCGGGAAAATGCGTGAGGATATCCAAAAAATATCAGGCAGGCTACTGGAAAGAATATCCACAGTGCCCGCGGTTAAGAATAAAAAAATATTCTACACGGGTGACAGTCTCTACAGACTTGGACCAAGAGTTATAGAAGGTATAGAAGAAATATCGCATTATATGAACGACTAATTCAAACGGTTCAGGCAGTTCAAACGGTTTAAACGGCTTGAACATTTAAAACGACAATGAAACTAAAACTATTGATAATAATTATCACATGTCTTGTTATTTTTGCTATGGCGTTATTTATAGGGCCAAAGATCATAAATCCTTTGAGCTTGAATGAAATGGAGAGAGAGATCCTTTTTTCAATACGGCTGCCGAGGGTCATAGTGTCAATACTTATGGGCGTTGCGCTTGGCGCATCCGGCGCTGTACTTCAGGGAATATTAAGGAATCCTCTTGCAGACCCATATATCCTCGGCATCTCAAGCGGGGCGTCGCTTATGGCGGCAATCGGAATTATTGCGGGTCTGAGCTTTTGGGGAATTGTCACAGTGCCTTTGCTCGCATTTGGAGGCGCCCTTATCACAGGCGTCTTTGTTGGGGCAATGGGATGGAAACGGGGAGGTTTTTGGCCTGAACGGCTTCTTCTTGCAGGAGTGGGTCTTGGCTTTTTGTTTTCAGCCATGCTGATGCTTATTATGAGCATCTCGAGCGATGAAGGATTAAGGCGCGCAACACTCTGGATATTCGGAGACCTGTCCCTTGCAGACTGGTCAGTTATTCCCTATGGATTTGTGTTTATATTAATGGGATTGACGATCTCAATATCACGGTCTAAAGCTCTCAATGCCCTGATTTTAGGGGATGAGCTTTCTCACAGTCTTGGTTTTTCTCCGCGTAAAGAGAGATTTATTCTTTTTCTGTCTGTGGGCCTTATGACAGCGGCATCAGTGGCCCTCGGCGGCATGATCGGTTTTGTGGGGCTCCTCATTCCGCATATGGTGCGTTTTGCATTCGGAGCCGATAGCAAAATACTTATCCCTGTATCTGCTATTGGAGGCGGGATGCTTCTCTGCATAGCAGACCTTATCGGGAAATCCTTATTGCCGCCTATGGAACTGCCGGCCGGCATCATTACCGCAATAATAGGAGCGCCTTATTTTCTGTACCTCTTAAGGAGAAAAGATGTCCTCACAATATAAAAATACTATTATTGAATTTGAGCATACGGGTTTTTGCTATGAGAGGAGAAACGCCTTTATCAACGATATATCATTCTCCATAAATAATGGCGAATTCATAGGGCTGTTGGGAGCTAACGGCTCAGGCAAATCAACTGTGCTGAAACTTGCAAGCGGAATATTAAAGGCTTCAGCAGGTCAGATCAAACTCTGGGACAAGCCGATTCAAACTCTTAGAAATAAAGACCGCGCAAAACTCCTGAGCTACCTGCCACAGATACTTGATATCAATATCCCGTTCACTGTGAGGGAGCTTGCAGGAATGGGCTTGTACCCATATGAAATTCTCCCTTCATTAACAGTAGATGAAACACTCGCGATGGTCGGGCTTTCTGATAAGGCTGATTCCCTGATAACCAATTTAAGCGGCGGGGAAAGAAGGAGGGCATATATTGCCATGACCCTTCTTCAGGGGGCAGGGCTTTTGCTCCTTGATGAGCCCCTTGCAAACCTGGATATCAAGTACCAGATAGATTTTCTAAGACTTCTTAGAAGGCTTCATATGGAGAGGGGCATAACAGTGATTATGGCGCTTCATGATATAAATATCGCGCTGCAGTTTGACAGGATAATTTTGATCAAAGAGGGGAATATCCTTGCTGCCGGAAGCCCTGACTCGGTGCTGACAGGAAGCCTGCTCAAACAGGCATTTGATATAGACGTTGAGATCAAGAGAGAGGAATCAGGGGCATATATTAAATACTAATAGAGTCCAGTAAAAAAACAATTAAATATTAACTGGTTGTCATTCCGGCTTGTCCGGAATCTTTTCGCTCCCCTCCTATTTTAGGAGGGGAGTTTAGGATTCCCGATCCCGACGCTTCGGGAGGAATGACGTTTATATGGTCAATAAACATTAAATTACGAGAACATGAACGATCAATATTTAAGTGAGGTGATTTGTGAGCAATAAGATCATCTTTATAACAGGCGGCGCAAGGAGCGGCAAGAGTTCCTTTGCATTAAAAGAGGCATTAAAAATCTCCGGTAAAAAGGCATATATTGCAACCGCTGAGGCGCTTGACGACGAAATGAAAGACCGCGTTGAAATGCACAAGAAAGACAGAGTGGGCGAATGGGATACATATGAAGTGCCCGTAGAGATCTCTAAGATCATCAATGAGATAAAAGACAAATATGATGTGATCGTTATTGATTGCCTGACATTATGGTTATCGAATGTTATGCTCCAATCTGCGCAGTCTGAAAACGCTATTAATGAGTTCTTGCAAGTTTTGAGCAGTCTAAGCCGTTCAAGCAGTTCAAACCGTTTGAACGGATTTAACGGCTTGAACCTTTTTATAGTAAGCAACGAAGTAGGCATGGGCATCGTGCCGGATAATGAGATGGCGAGAAAGTTCAGGGATATTGCAGGGTTTGTAAATCAGAAGGTAGCAGAGACAGCGGATGAGGTGTATCTGGTAACAGCAGGAATACCGATAAAAATTAAAAATGCAAAATAACAAAATAAATTATCAACAGCGTCTAGTCATTCCTGCGAAGGCAGGAATCCAGATGATTTTAAAAGACACTGGATTCCGTGTCGAGCACGGAATGACGGCAAAAACAACTACTAACGGATTAGTTTCCTAAATTATGGAGGTATCATGGCGCTAAACACGCTTTTATCAGGAGTGGAATCAGTTAACGGCAAATTCATCGACGAGGCGCAGAAACGTCTTGACAGTCTTACAAAGCCGCAGGGTAGCCTTGGCAGACTTGAAGAGTTTGCGCGCCGGCTTGTTTCAATTACTGAAAACCCCATGCCTTCGCTCGACAAGAAAGTTGTATTTACCTTTGCAGGAGATCATGGAGTGGCCGAAGAAGGGGTTTCTGCATTTCCGAAAGAAGTGACACCGCAGATGGTTTTGAATTTTATTAATGGGGGAGCGGGGATAAATGTTCTTGCACGTCACGCGGGCGCAGAGGTCGTGGTTGTGGACATTGGTGTTGATTAGGATTTTATAGAGGCAGGCCTGAAACCTGCCTCCGTATTTATTTCCTCAAAAATCGTGTACGGCACAAAGAATATGAGAAAAGGCCCTGCGATGACAAGGGTTGAGGCTGAGAAATGCATTGCTGCAGGGATCCGGATCGCAAACGAATACTCAAATAAAGGGTACAATATTTTCGGCACAGGAGAGATGGGCATTGCAAACACAACCCCTTCAAGCGCGATCACGGCAGTGTTTACAGCCAAGTCCCCTGAAGAGGTCACCGGCAGAGGCACAGGTATTAATGAAGATGCCTGGAAGAATAAGGTACAGGTAATCAAAGATGCCATCTCAATCAACGGCCCTGTAGCCTCAGATCCCGTAGATGTGCTTTCGAAAGTTGGCGGCGCTGAGATCGGCGGCATTGCAGGATTGATACTTGGCGCGGCGTCAAACAGGATCCCTGTTGTTATTGACGGATTCATCTCAACCGCCGGCGCGCTGATAGCATACAGCATAGAACCGAAGACAAAAGACTATATGTTTGCAGCGCACATGTCGCAGGAAATCGGCCACAAAGCCATATTAGAAAAGATAGGTCTCAGGCCGATACTGGATCTTGATATGAGGCTCGGTGAAGGCACAGGCGCGGCATTAGCGATGATGATCATCGAGGCGGGACTGAAGATATATAAAGAGATGGCGACGTTTGCAGAGGCAGAAGTATCAAATAAAAATACGCATGCATAAACAGTTCAAACCGTTAAATCGGTTTGAACTGTTTGAACAGCTTAAACGGCTTGAACGACTTTGGACTATGAAAAAAATTTTACTTGCTTTTCAATTTCTGACAATTATTCCGTTGAAAGAGATAAAAGACGTCTCTGAAAAGGAGATGGGCGGATCTTCTGCGTTTTTCCCTGTTGTAGGCGCTGTTGAAGGTCTTTTGCTTGTCTTGTCAGCGACGTTTTTCATGAAAATTATTCCGGCTGAGCTTGCAAATGGGCTTGTCATCCTGATAATGGTGCTTGTTAACGGGGGGCTTCATCTTGACGGTCTTGCAGACACCTTTGATGCGATAGCATCACGCAGCAACAAAGAGAAGAAACTGGCAATCATGAAAGACAGTACGGTCGGCCCATTCGGCGTAATTTCAATAGTACTTGTTATATTACTGAAATATATTTCCATGAATGCTTTATTCTCCAACGCATCACGAGCTGCTTATTGCTCGTCACTTTTCCTAATGCCTGTTTTGTCCCGATGGGTGATGGTGCCTGCTATATTTCATGGCAAACCTGCAAGACAGGATGGACTTGGAAAGATATTCATTGAAAATACAGGAATAAAGGAATTGCTGACAGCTACTCTTCTTGCGGGAATGGCCTTTATCTGCGCTGAATTACTGTTAGATATGCCAAGCGACGGTCACTCGTCACTCGTCACTCGTCACTGGCTGCTTATGCTGCCCGTGCTTTATATTTTCAGTCTAATTACAGTCTGGTTTTGCAATAAAAAATTTGGGGGCATGACAGGGGATACATTTGGTGCTATCTCGGAAATTTCCGGGATATTATTTCTGATAACGGCGGTAATATGCTTACAAAACTCTATTTAATAAGGCACGGAGAGACAGAGGATGCACAGCCAAAACGCTACAAGGGGCATATTGATGTGCCATTGTCTGAGAACGGGATTCTGCAGATGAAGGGACTCTCAAAATATATAGTTCAAAATTGTTCAAGCCGTTTAAACTGTTTGAACGGCTTAGGCGGTTTGAACGCCGTTTATTGTTCTGATCTGAGCAGGGCTGTTAAGAGCGCTGAGATTATTGCAGAGCCTCACGGATTAAAACCGATTATAATGCCGGAGCTAAGAGAGCGGAGTTTTGGGACATGGGAAGGCATGACCTTTGACGAGATCAAACAGAAGTGGCCTGAAGCCTTCCATTCCTGGGCTGAGAACCCTCTGAAGTTTGGCCCTGTGCAGGGAGAAAGCACTTTGGATGTAAGGGACAGGGCGATGGGGGCATTCAACAGGATTATGAACGATCATGGTTCAAACAGTTTAAACGGCTTAAGCGGTTTGAAAGATGTATCCATAGCCATCGTCTCTCACGGCGGTGTAAACAGGGTCATCCTTTGCCATATACTCGGAATACCGCTTGAGAACATATTCAGGGTAGAGCAGGATTGTGGAGCGCTCAATATTATTGAATTTCATGACACATATCCGGTCGTGAAGCTTTTAAATTTTACTCTGTAGAATAATAAAAAAGAAATTTTGCCACGGATTGACGCGGAAACTAAAAGAAATTAAGAAAATGAGAAGGTAAAACGTTTAGAATCATAACGTCTCAGCTTCTCAACTTCATAATTTCTGATTAATAAATCAGTGTTTTCTGCCGGCAGGTTTACACGCCTTAGGCGTGCAGATCCGTGTTAATCCGTGTAAATCTGTAGCTAATTGCTGTACTTGCTGTCTTTGACAGCGCAATCGGGTATTGCAGGGGAATCCCGTGTAACACTGGAACTGCCCCGCAACTGTGACCCCGCCCTTTTTTGTGGTTAAAGAAAAGGGAACTCTTTTGGCAGAGTTAATCCACTGTGCCGAAACACCGGCATGGGAAGGACGCCAAAAGGGCGGGGAAGTCAGGAGATCCTGGATACCTGTAAAAAAAGACCCCTTCGAGGGAA
The DNA here is from genome assembly GCA_016208845.1 of Nitrospirota bacterium. Classification (GTDB taxonomy): domain Bacteria; phylum Nitrospirota; class Thermodesulfovibrionia; order UBA6902; family BMS3Bbin08; genus JACQXH01. Next base: position 7,249 of record JACQXH010000168.1, read on the forward strand.
GAGGAGGCAGTATGAGAAATAATACGTCCTGACAGGGAGTTTGGTTCGCAGCAATTTCGATTATATGTCATTCCGCACTTGTCGCAACGACTCTCCGCGACTCGCTTCGAGATGCGGAATCCTGACTAAAAAAAAGCTCTGGGTTCCTGTTTTCACAGGAATGACATATTACAGTAGTTGTAGATGCAGGCTTAAGTCTGCAAATCAAGGTTATTGCAAAATGAAATTTTCAATAAGGAGAAAAAATGAATATAAATAAAATCATATTTAAGTTTTGCTTGTTGTTTCTGCCCCTTCTTGTATCTTTACCAGCATTGGCAGAAGAAAAAGATGCAGTAAAAAAAAATGGGGGAAGTTGTGGTTACTGCCACAAGATATGAGGAACAACTTTCCTCTGTGCCGGCCAATATATCCGTTATTTCAGAGGATGAAATCAAGGGCTCCACTGCCCGTAACATCCCTGACCTGTTAAGAACACAGGTTGGTATTCAGGTAAATGACATAGGTGGAAATCGGCGTAATATGACCGTAGATATCCGCGGCTTTGGAGAAACATCGCTTTTAAATACATTGGTGCTTGTTGACGGACGCAGGGTCAATATTCCCGACTTGAGCGGGACTGACTGGACCCTGATACCCCTTGACAGGGTAAAAAAAATTGAGATCATAAGAGGTGGACGGGGGAGCGTGCTGTATGGTGTCAATGCCACGGGGGGCGTTATAAATATCATTACTAAAGAGGGCGGAGCGCTGAAGGCAGGGGCAGAAGCAGCTTACGGAAGTTACGGCACATTCAAAGGCAGTGCATATCTTTCAGGAAGCTCGAATAATATTTCCTACTCCCTGAACGGAAGCTATTTGTCCTCAGACGGCTACAGACAGAACAGCGATACAGAGGCTAAAGACCTGGGCACAAACATTAACTATTACATAAGTGATTTTCTAAAGCTAAATCTCAGCGCCGGATATCATAAGGACGACACCCGTCTTCCCGGCGCCCTGAAAGAGAGCGATTTTGATGCCGGACATTCCAGGACCGATTCTATTACTCCGGATAATTATGCTAAGGTTGAGGACTATTATTTTAAGGCGGGTCCGGAATTCTATTTCTGGAAGGACAGCCTGGCTAAAATAGACGCATCCTACAGAAAGCGCAGCTTTATGTCGTTTGCGTCGTTTGCCGAAGGGCATTTTTTGGCTGATACGGATATTGTTACACTTGCCCTTTCGCCGCAAATACTGCTTAAACATGATATAGGAAAAGTCAAAAACACATTGTCCCTTGGATTGGATTATACCAAGGCAGAGGAGAATATCTTAAATGAGTCTCTTTTCTTCGGCATGCAGTCAACAGGGGACCTTAAATTTGAAAAAGACAGTACCGGCTATTATTTTCATGACGAAGTCGGCGTCACAGACGATCTTTTGCTCTCAGCAGGATACCGGCATGACAGTGCAGGTTTTGACTTTAACCCCGGAACGCCTGACCACACATCAATGAACGAAGACCTGTACACGGCAGGGATCAATTATAATTATTACAAAAAATGTTATACCTATTTCAGTTTATCAAGGAGCTTCAGATATCCTATCTTTGATGAGTTATTCAGTTATTTTACCAATACGATAGATGTCAGCCTGGATCCTCAGAGGTCGGATGATTATGAACTCGGGATAAGACACTACTTTGCTGATAATGCATATGTGCATTTCAATCTATTCAGGATCGATACTGAGAGCGAGATATTTTTCAATCCTCTGACCTTTTTAAATGAAAACCTTGACGCCAAAAGCCGCAGGGACGGCGTCGAGATATCTGTCAGCGGTAAGCCTTATGACTGGCTGGAATTAAACGGAAGCTACACATATATGGATGCAAAGATAAAGGGAGGAAGTTTTGCTGGAAAGGCCCTGCCAGACGTTGCCCATAATAAAGCAACTGCAGGTGTTGCCGTCTTTCCGGTTAAAGGACTCACTGTTTCCCTGAAAGGGATCTTCGTGGGCAAGCGGCCTTTTATCAGCGACTTTGCAAATGATTTTAATAAACAATCAGGCTATCTTATTGTCAACAGCAAGATTAAATATGAATGGAAGGGTCTCACGGCGTTTTTGGATATTAATAATCTTACTGACAAGGAGTATTCCGAATATGGAGTCCTCGGCGGCTTCCCAGTTGAGAAGGCATTTTATCCATCGCCAAAAAGGAATTTCATGGCAGGGTTGTCTTTTGCTTTCTGATGATTTAAGTGGTGATAAAATATAGTCAGGCGTTGAAAATGAGCCTCAAGAAAACATTGGCGCTTTCTCTGCTTTTGCATTTAGGTATTTTTGCTGTTGTCCTGTTGTCGGCCGAATTATTACAGGGCAGCAGCAAATTGCCTTATGAGAAAGTGTTTTTTGTCAAGCTGACAGAATATATAAGCTCATCCGTAAAGGGGCATACGGGGCATATTGCGCCTGCTGAGACTCATACGAAAAAACCGCATCCTGAAAGATCTCCAGAGCTGAAAGCAGAAGATAAGCCTGAAGAAAAGATCATCCCTGTCAATTTAAACATTGCTGAGGGCAGAATCGGGTTAAAATCAAATGAATCCCCTGCCCCCGCTTCATTTATAGAGGCCGGGCATTATTGGCCTGCCGATGCTTCTCGCAAAGAAGAAAAACCCCATAATTATACTTACGCATCAAGTCTTACTGAAGGCAACACATCATCAGGGAAAGGCAAAGTCAGGCTGTCAGATGGGTCAATCGAAATTATCAGAAATGCTATCGAAAAAGCAAAATCCTATCCCTTGTCAGCCAGAAAAAGAGGCATCGAAGGCACAGTCTATGTCAGTTTCACGGTCAATCCCGGGGGCAATCCCGATGATATTAAGATAATTACGAGTTCAGGATTCAGCATCCTTGACAATGCCACCCTCAAGATTGTTAGAAAGGCAGCGCCTTTTCCTCGCATCGATAGCCCTGTTGAAGTTCCTGTGGTGTTCAGGCTGGATCGATAAGCGATATGATCAGAGTTGCAGCGTTTCATCAAATGATGTTTTCCGGGCCGCCATGCAGGGAACGAATCGAACAAGTCCTTTTGGGGAAGTTTCCACGCTGATATTATAATAAGATTATAACATCAGCGTGGCGGGATCATATGAAAAGCGAAGAGTATTGATATTGGTTTTAATGATAAGTTATACTTTATAAGTCTTTTAATTCCATTTTTTCCAAGGAGGAGAATAACATGTATATGGTTACTGTTGATAACGCAAAATGCGATGGGTGCGAGGAGTGTTCAAACATCTGCCCGTCAGAGGTTTTCAAGATAGTTGACGGCAAATCAGACCCGGTCCAGGCATCAGAATGTGCTTATTGTTTGAGCTGTGTGGAGGCGTGTCCGAATAGTGCGATCGCAGTAAGTGAAGTGTAATTCAGGCATTGTGCAGTTTACAAAAAAAAGCGTTCCGGATTGCCGGAACGCTTTTTTATTATCATGTTAAACCAAAGTCATTAAGGTTTCTTTATATATATCTCCCAGTAACCTTTGTCATCAAGCTTAATGGATTCATGCGCAAACCCATTTTTTTCGCAATACTTTGGAATGGTATCTTCTGCCGATGCCGGTGCATCGCAGAGCACCTTGAGCAGTGTCCCGGCGGGTGCCTTTTCAAGGGTCTTTTTTGTTATTACCAATGGATACGGGCAAACCCTTCCGAGAACATCCAGCGTTTCTGTTGGTGTCTGTGATTTTAAGTCAGCCATAATTGCCTCCTGTATGTTAAAATTTTATAGACTGTTACAATCTACAGCCCTTGCCTCTAGAATTGATCAGTTTTAGAAAAAAAGCAGATGATTTACGTCTGCCATCATCTTGGATATCTCGGAAAAAGGAACCACCTTGGTCTTCATGTCAGCGCCGAATTCTTCGGCGTCCATAACAATATCATTTTCAGTAAGGCCGAATCTTTCAAGGTCTTCCCTGCAAACGAGGACATTAAGGTCCAGAAGAAGACTGCTTTTGAT
>JACQXH010000169.1 GCA_016208845.1 Nitrospirota bacterium
TATTTCGCATCCTTTGAGAACAAAAGGACATCCCGCAGCACTCTTTCCAGCCGGCTGACCTCTGAGAATATTATCTCGGCATAATCTTTTTCCCTGGAACCAGGCTGTAATCTTTTGTTAAGCCTCCTCGCAAAACCCCCGATGGAGGTCAGCGGATTTCTTATCTCATGTGCAACGTCTGCGGTCAGCCGTCCGAGGGCCGATAATTTCTCCACATGGATAAGCTGTCTCTGGGTCCTCTGCAGTTCTTCAATATATTTTTCCAGGTCTTTATTCAGTTTTTCTATGTTATCTTTATCTTCCTTCATCTTCTGGGAAAGCATGCCTATCGGCACGGCAAGCAGGAAAAAGAAGGCAACCCTCACCGAGAAGTCAGCCCACTGAAGCTTGTATAGATCAAAACCGACGCTTATCAGATATATGGCTGCCGCTGCCGTAGCAATGACGACGCCGGCTGCCAGGCCATAATAAAAAGAATAAAGGGCCGTTAATAAATAAAATCCGCTGAGAAACGGGCTTTCAAATCCGCCGGTCACTCTCACAAGAAGAGACACAAACAGAAAATCAAAGAAGAGAAAAAGACCATAAATCAACTTCTCTTTTTCCGTGAAAAAAAACAGGAGTAAGAAAATGACAACTGAGTACACAACAGAGAATAGCAGTAAATTGCTTACGTCCTGAAATGACTCTGAGGATATGTCTGAAAATACAAGCCAGCCGGCCCCTCCCCAGAGTATAATGATCCTTAACAGCAGAAAGGCTATCTCGGCGATCTCGATTTCCGTCTTAAATGTCCTCCATCTGGACCTGAGCCTTTCATTAAGATCATTTTTCATGGCCTATTATAACAAACGCAAATGATTATACTGAAAACGCCAGTTAGCCATGGATTTTCGCGGATAAGCACGGATTATTAAAGACAGGGTCAGCTGCTAAACCCCAAATCCCTAACTGCTAATACCTAATTGATTCCGTGTTCATCTGTGGTTAACCCTGTTTTGCTATTCTGTTTAGCCCTGCCTGCCGGCAGGCAGGGCTAAACTCGTTTTTTTATTCTATTTCTGTGGCCAAATAATTTATTCGGCAATTCCCTTTTGTTGCAGTTTGTTGAAGGTATCATTCATAATATTTAAAATGGATCCTGCTTTCAAACACGCATCTTCAGAGATATCAAGGGGCATGAGGCTTTCGAAGTGCCGGAAGTGCGGCTGCATGAGGGGAACGCTGGAAAATCTTAAGGCCTCGCTCCCAACCCTGAAGATAAAAGAGGCGCGCGAATTGCTCCGGCAGGTAAAAGAATGGTCAGACAGGCTCGAACCACAGGCTTATCCGTGCTACGGATGCAAATTCTGCATCCCGCCTGAGGCAATGACAGTACTTACGAAAAAATATCCTTCCCTTGCATCATCAACCCTCTCAAGCTGTGAAATAAAGATCAGCAGGGATAAATGGCCTCCGGTTGAAGGTGAATATTCAGTGCTTGACAGATCTGCGCCGGTGGCAGTTTCTACACTTGCGAGCATCAAGCTTGAGGAAAAACTTTCATGGCTCAGGCCTTCCGGGCTTTGCATAGTCGGCAAGACTGAAACAGAGAACATAGGGATCGATAAAATTATAAAAAATGTCGTCTCCAATCCTGCCATACATTATTTAATATTAGCCGGAAAGGACACAGCCGGACATCAGAGCGGCAAAACCCTTTTGGCGCTTCTAAAAAACGGGGTTGATAAGGACATGCGTGTCACAGGCTCACAGGGCAGGCGTCCAATACTTAAAAATGTTACACCGTCAGATGTGGAGGTGTTTCGCAGGCAGGTAAAAGTCATAGATATGATAGGCTGTGAAGATACCAAAAAGATAATTAAATCCGTAGCTGAATGCGCGCAGCAAGTCCCTGAGCGTAACTTATCAGTTCGGCACACTGCCGTACCGATCCGCCTGGGCATCTCATCGGCCACTGCCGGCGCTCCAATGACAAGCTGCGGGTGCAGTTGTGAATGCAATGACAATAGACCTGCCAAAACCGCGTTTGCCGCGCCGCTTCAAAAAAAGGCTGAGGCTGTTCCTAAAATCAAGGCTGATAAGTATACTAAATCAGTAAAACTGGACAAGGCAGGTTATTTCTTAATAATCCCTTCAAAGAAAAATGGTAATATACTTGTGGAACACTATTCGTATGACAACAAACTGCTCCATTTAATAGAAGGCAAAAACAGCAGGGACATTTACTTTACTATCATCAGGAATAACTGGTTGTCTGAATTGAGTCATGCCGCGTACATCGGAAAAGAACTTGCGCGGGCAGAGCTGTCTGTGAAAAAAGGATTTAAATTCGTCCAGGACGGAGCATGAAGAATTGTAAATTGCACATTTTTAAATATAAAATTGAGAAGTACCTACTAAGAAATACGTTAATAATGCCACATTATTTGTCATTCCCGCGAAGGCGGGAATCCAGAAACATCTTGAAAATACTGGATTCCGGGTCTCGAAGCGAGTCGCGGAGAGTCGTTGCGACAAGCCCGGAATGACAGCTATGAGGCTTTTAAGTTATGTTTTATTAAACTATAATATTTTTCCACAATTTTGATTTTTGAGATTTGATTTTTGATTTTTTTTAAAACATGGGTAAAATAACCGCAGTCGCAAATCAAAAAGGGGGTGTTGGCAAGACGACCACTGCCATTAATATAGCGGCCGCACTTGCTGATGCCGGAAAGCGTGTCCTGCTGATAGACACAGACCCGCAGGGTAACTCCACAAGCGGCCTTGGCATAGACAAGGAGAATCTTGCCGGAAGCCTTTATGACCTTTTCACGGGTTCAAAAACAATTGAAGAGCTTGTCAACAACACCGGCCTTCCTTCCCTTAAGATCGTTCCATCCAATATAGAATTGATAGGCGCTGAGCTTGAACTTGCCGCAAAAGAAGACAGGGAAACGATATTGAAGCGCAGTCTTGAAACGATCAGGCATCAATACGATTACATTTTCATAGACTGCCCTCCATCGCTAAGTCTTTTGACGCTCAATGCCCTTGTGGCCGCAGACAGCCTGCTTGTTCCCATGCAGTGTGAATATTATGCCCTCGAAGGTATCAGCATGCTGCTGAGGACCTTCAACCTGATTAAGAATTCTTTCAACCCAGCCCTTGAGATAGAGGGGATACTACTCACCATGTTTGACGGAAGGAACACCCTTGCCAATCAGGTCTCTGATGAATTAAAGAAACACTTCGGCGACAAGGTCTATAAAACATTGATACCGAGGAATGTGACCCTTGCCGAGGCGCCGAGCCACGGCAAACCTGTTATACTGTATGACAGCCGTTCAAAAGGCGCACAGAGCTATCTTGAACTTGCAAAGGAGATGATGGAACATGAAGCCAGCGTTGGGTAAAGGGCTTTCGGCCTTAATACCTGAAAAGGAAAAAGGCAGGGGAAAAGAGATACTCGATCTGAACATCAGCACCATTGTGCCTAACGAATATCAGCCGCGCAGGATATTTAATGACACCGCGCTAAATGACCTTGTATCCTCGATAAAGGAAAAAGGTGTCATACAGCCTGTTATAGTAAGAAAGGCCTCTGACAGCACATACCATCTTATTGCCGGTGAAAGAAGGTGGAGGGCTGCGAGGATCGCAGGCCTTTCGAGCATTCCCGCGATCGTGAAAGAAGCTGCTCCTGAGGAAGCGCTTGAACTGGCGCTCATAGAAAATATACAGAGAGAAGACCTCAACCCCCTTGAAACAGCAGAGGCCTTCCAGAGGCTTATAAACGACTTCAGCCTTACACATGATGATATCTCCCGGAAGGTCGGCAAGGACCGGGCCACTGTAACCAATTATCTGAGGATACTTAAACTTCCGTTCGAGATCAGACAGTGGATATCAGACGGCTCTTTAAGCATCGGCCACGCAAAAGCACTGCTTCAGATTGATAACCAGAGACTCCAGCTTGACATTGCGGGCAAGGTCATAAAACACGGCCTGAGCGTAAGAGAGACAGAGGCGTTATGCAAAAAGGGGCCATCCATACAGGTCCCTGCATCAAAACTTAGCAAACTGAAAGATCCGCAGATAGCCTCGCTTGAAGAAAAGCTCATGCACAGTCTCGGGACAAAGGTACGTCTTATCCACAGGTCCAACAAAAAAGGCGGAAGGATAGAGATCAACTATTACTCCCTTGAAGAGCTGGACAGGCTTCTTGAGATATTGACAGACTGAGAATTACAATGACAAAGGCCTGGATACATGCCTTTAATACCGCATGAATTTTATTGCCAACTTCTGCATTAACTTACTTTCAATTTTTAGAACTTCGTCACTCCACTAAGATCGTTGGTTCGACAGACATCCCGACCCTTAATATATGCTGCCTGTCCGTGTCTTTGTCAAAGACGATCTTTACCGGGATCCTCTGGACAACTTTGACAAAGTTGCCGGTGGCATTCTCCGGCGGGAACAGAGAGAACACCGCTCCTGTGCCTGCCATGATACTGTCAATCCTGCCTTTGAATTTTTTATCAGGATAAGTATCTATCCTTATATCAACCCTCTGTCCCGGTTTCACCCTTTCAAGCTGTGTCTCTTTGTAATTGGCAATTACCCAAATTTCATCAAGCGGCACAACGGCCATCAAAGGCTGACCGGCCTGGACCTGATTGCCTGTCTCGACTGATTTTCTCGTGATATATCCGTCAGTCGGAGCAATGATCCTTGTGTAACCGAGATTCAGTTCTGCCTCTGACAATGAAGCCTCCTTTTGCCTGATCAGGGACTTCTGCGGATCGATTGCAGCGTATACCTGTTTTATCAGGGCCTTCTGTGTTTCAATGCGCGACTCCGCCTGCTTCACATCCTCTTTCGAGGCCTTTACCTGGGCCATCGCCACGTCATAAGCTGTCTTTGTCTTTTCATACATTTCCCTGGGAATAATTTCTTCCTTCAGCAGCCCGTCTGCCCTCTTAAGGTCTGCCTCTGCCTGAAGCATATTCGCTTCCTTTAATTCCAGATTAGCCCTGACCGCGCCGGCTGATGCCTTATATTCGTCAAGCTGGCGTTTTGCTGTATCAAGTTTGGAATTGAATTCAATGAGTTTTGATTTTTCTGATTCAAGGGCAGATACCGCGCCCTGCAGTCTTATGTCAAGATCTGCAGTATCTATCTCAGCAAGCACTTCTCCTTTTTTCACAGGCTGATTGTCATTTACAGCAATATTTTTTATTGTGCCCGGCACCTTTGAACTTACAACATGAATGCGCCCGCTAATGGCCGCATCATCTGTTGTTATATGGGCCTTCTTGTATTGAATATATATATAACCTATAATAACGCCTGCTATTGCAATGACTAAAAAAATAGAAATAGCAATTTTCTTTTTCCTGTTGTTTGCCGGCGGCGCTGTCTTGATCTCTTCCATTTTCACCTCTCTGTTGAATTTATTGTATTGTTATAATTTAACCACAGAGAACACAGAGAA
>JACQXH010000172.1 GCA_016208845.1 Nitrospirota bacterium
CTGAGATATCCGGACAGGATGTTAATGAGCTTCTGGACGTTGCCGAGACAAAGATATTCGGCATCTCAGAGAAGATGATAAAAAGCTCATATGTGCATGTTAAGTATGTTCTTAAGGATACGATTGAGCTTGTAGATAAACTTTATAACAAAAAAGAGCTTATAACAGGCCTCCCTACAGGATTTACTGACCTCGATTATACTACAACAGGTTTTCAGCCCGGCGATCTGGTGGTTGTAGGCGCCAGGCCCGGCATGGGTAAGACCGCCTTCTGTCTGAATATTGCCACGCATGTCGGCATTGAAGTTAAAGTTCCTGTTGCCATATTCAGCCTTGAAATGACCAAGGAACAGCTTGTGCTGAGAATGGTCTGCTCTGAGGCAGAGGTTGATTCCAAGAGCGTCCGTTCAGGCTATCACAGCAAGGAAGACTACAGAAAACTTGTAAACGCGGCAGGCAGACTCGCCGAGGCCTCAATATATATTGATGATTCATTCAACTCTGTGCTTGAAATAAGGGCCAAGGCAAGGAGATTGAAGGCAGAGCACGGATTGGGGCTCATCATTGTTGACTATTTACAGCTTATGAGCGGCGTCGGTCACTTTCAGCAGAGGGAACAGGTGATATCAGACATTTCACGCTCCATGAAGGCGCTTGCCAAAGACCTTTCAGTGCCTGTCATATTGATCAGCCAGTTAAACAGGAGCTGCGAATTAAGAGGGGAGGACAAAAGCCCTTTAATTGCAGACCTCAGAGAGTCCGGCGCAATAGAGCAGGATGCGGATACCATACTGTTCCTTTACAGGGATGAATATTATAAAAAGGACAAGAGCACTGAAAAGGGAGTTGCGGTTTTAGACATAGCCAAACAGAGAAACGGCCCGACCAATAAACTGAAGCTTACCTTTATTGATAAGTTCACAAAATTTAAGGACTATACGGACAGGGAAGTTTATTAGATAATTCAGGGGGCAACTATGATAAAGCGGAAACCGGCAGTGGCCGGACAATTTTATTCATCCGACGCCTCAGAGCTTGCTGAGGAGGTGGGCGATTATATTAAGTCCGGCGTCAAGAAGGAGAGGGCGATAGGCATTCTCTCTCCTCACGCGGGTCTAATGTACTCAGGCCAGGTTGCCGGGGCGGTCTTCTCAAGGATCGAGTTTCCGGAGACTTTTGTAATAATCAGCCCGAACCATACAGGGCTCGGCAGTTCTGTCTCTATTATGACTTCTGGAGAGTGGCAGATGCCTACCGGAGATCTGACAATAGATGAAAAGCTTGCAGGAAAGATAGCTGACCTTTGCGGTGTTGCAGATGCTGACCCTTCGGGACTCGCTCATTTGATGGAACATTCAATTGAAGTGCAGCTTCCGTTTATTCTTCATCTCTCTAAAAATGTCAGGATAGTCCCCATTACGTTAATGGCGGATTCTCTTGAGACATTCAGGATGTTAGGCGAGGCTATCGCTGATGCTGTAAAGGATTGCGGGTATCCTGTGACAATAGTTGCAAGCTCTGATATGAGTCATTACGAAGAAGAGACCATTGCGCGCTCAAAGGATAAAAAAGCTATTGACATGATTGTAGCCCTGAACCCCCCCCCCCCCCCCCCCCCCCCCCCCCCCCCCCCCCCCCCCCCCCCCCCCCCCCCCCCCCCCCCCCCCCCCCCCCCCCCCCCCCCCAGACTGGGCGCAAAGAAGGCAGAATTAATAAAGTATATGACTTCAGGCGATGTGAACAGGGACTACAGCCAGGTAGTTGGCTATGCGGGCATGATAATAAAATAAACGGGCAGAGCATTTGCTGCGGAGGGTTTTTATGTCTAAGCTGGATAAGGTTGTTCATGAAAAATACGGGCTGAATTCAAAGTTTAAATTCAGATGCCACAAAGATATAAAGTGCTTTACAAAATGCTGCAGCAACATTGATATACTCTTAACGCCTTATGATGTGCTGCGGTTAAAGAACAGGCTGAAACTTTCCTCAGCGGAATTCCTCTCAAACTACACATACGTCAAGATTGACGAGAAATCATCTCATCCGCATGTAATGCTCAAAATGAAGGAGAGCGCGGAGATGGAGTGCCCATTTGTTACGCCTGAGGGCTGCAACGTATATACAGACAGGCCTGCCAATTGCCGTTACTATCCTGTGGGTCAGGGTACATTTAAAAAAGAGACGGAAAAGGGAACGGAGGAAGAGGAATTTTATTTCTTTGTCAGTGAACCCCATTGCCTTGGTTTTGATGAGGCGAAGGAGTGGACAATAGAGTCATGGCGGGTTGATCAGGAAGTGGACCTTTACGACAGGCTAAACAGGGAATGGAAAGGCCTGCAGTTGAGAAAAGACCTGCCGGGACATCCGCCTATTAATGATAAAAAACAGGCCCAGTTTTATATGGCCAGTTATGATATTGACAGCTTTAGGAATTTTGTTTTTGAGAGCAAGTTTTTAGATGTATTTGATATTGATGAAGAGACTATTGAGAAGATCAGAAACGACGAAGTGGAACTGATGCAGGTCGGGTTTAGATATATTAAATATGTAATGATGCTTGAGCAAACTCTTAACCTCAAATACGATGCAGAAAAATTCAGGAAGAAAAAATAGTAAACAAATATTTTGTATATTATGCTGCAACATTAATATCTGAAGGAGGTATTTAGTATGGACTGGGGAATGAAAAATCGTATGGCACAAATTATAAAACCTGACGGCAAATGTTTTTTCCTGCCGATCGA
>JACQXH010000025.1 GCA_016208845.1 Nitrospirota bacterium
GCTGGACAGCGAAGGCAATATCTATGTAGTAGATACTTTGTTTGAGGCAGTACAGATCTTCAATAAGAAAGGGCAGGTGCTCCTTGTTTTTGGAAAACCCGGAACAAATAACGGCGAATTCATCCTTCCGTCGGGCATTGCAATTGACAATCATGATAATGTTTATGTCGCTGACTCATATAATGGCAGAATTCAGGTCTTCAAATACCTGAAGGACATTGCCCATTAAACCTGTAGAATTTTATGATCTTATAGATTAAAATACAAATGAGAATGATAAACTTGAAAGTTAAAAACATATATCTCGGTATTCTGATTTCCATACTATTTATCCTTTCTTTTGCATGGGCGGTTGTGCCGACCAACGTAGCCAACACAAAGCACAATCTTTCAGTCTCAGGAACCGGTGCAATAACGGCCACATCAGAGGCAGAGGTATGCGTATTCTGCCATATACCGCACAATGCCAGCCCGGCCGTGCCTTTGTGGAACCAGACCGTATCAACTGCAGCGTACAACATGTATAACAGCGAATATCTGAACAGGGCAGGCTATACTGTCCCATCTTCATTAGGGGCTTATCCGAACACAGGCTATCGTTCAAGGCTGTGTTTAAGCTGTCATGACGGCACAGTTGCGATAGGACAGGTATATATATTAAGGGGCAACCGGCTTACATCTCCTATAAGCATGAGCGGGGTTACAGCGGACAACAAGATGCCGGCGTCGGCATCCAATCTTGGAACCAACCTTACAGACGACCATCCTGTAGCGATAATTTATGATACGAGCAAGAACATTACCTTCCCCGGAAGCGGCAATACAAGGAATATGGAATTAAACTCAACACTGCCTCCGATAAATCCCAAGCCTTATGAGAACGTAAAGCTCTTTTCACCGTCGCCGGGTTATGTGGAATGTGAGTCATGTCATGACCCTCATATAACGTACCAGAAATTCCTTGTCATATGGAACACGAACCTTGCTACAACCATAAGCGACTTATGCGACAAATGTCACACAAAGACAAACTGGAGCGGGAGCATTCACAAGACATCAGGGTCCACTTATTCAGATTCTGCTGTGCAGAGCGCCTACGGAGCCAATACAGTGAGCGGTCTTGGATGTACGAACTGTCACAGGCCCCACAGCGGACAGGGCTCACCGTACTGGTATCTGCTGAGGCAGGTGGAGGAGTCAACCTGTTTTCTGGGGGCTTCATCTTTGTCAACTGGAGCGCCATGTCATGGAACAGGGGCTTCATCAGGAGGCAAGGACATACAGACGGCTATTTCAAGGACCTACAGGCATCCGACCACTGACAATACCTATCAGGGCAAGCACACAGACCTTGATGTATTAAGCTCATCATATCTTGACTGGAGCAGTAAGCGTCATGCCGAGTGCGTAGACTGTCACAATCCCCATCAGGCTCAGAGCGGCACGCACAACGAGACCCCTGACGCCACAAATACGTGGTATCCTGCGTCACCAACCAATAATGTATCAAATGTATTAAAAGGCGTGACGGGCACAGAACCTACTACAGAGCCTGACTGGAGTTCACCAACTACGTTTAACACATTAAACGTAGCAGCAAAAGAATATCAGATATGTTTCAAGTGCCATTCGTATTACGGCCTGCAGGGAGGCTCCTACACTACAAGTTACGGAGACAGTGCGACAATAACAGACCAGGCCAAGGAGTACAGCACAGGGAATAAATCGGTCCATCCTGTAAGGGTTGGTCTAAACAGCCAGACGGGCTCTTATAGTCCAACTGCTCTTACAGCCGCGCAGATGAAGTCGCCGTGGGATACAAATCTCGGTAATAATACAATGTACTGTTCAGACTGTCATGGCACGGACGATGAACCGGGAGGGGACCCAAAGGGGCCGCATGGCTCAACTAAAAAATATATGCTAAAAGGTTCTGGAAAGTATTGGCCCTATAATAGTTCTGGAACATTGTGGACAACATGTGACTATGTTTATCTTACTAATAATTTCTCAAATGACTTGTTCTGCAAGAACTGCCATTTACTTGATCATCTTACAGATATTAATTATGCTCATTACAATGGTTTTCACCTGGGAGGTAATTGTACGGTTCCATTTGTAATTGATGGAACAATCTATTATGGCATTCCATGTGTAACATGCCATTTGGTTGTACCTCACGGAGGCAAACGCTCAAGGCTTATTGCATACGGCTTTGAATCTACCGACCCTGATGTAACGCCGTATATCATTAATACAAATACTGCCCTTTTAAGAGGCTTCAAGAAAGATGTTAATGGTACTTATAGCCATAAACAAGCGTTTTGCTACTCTACAGCGGCTGCCTGTACTCAAGGTAATTCCACGCATCAGAATGGTCCCTTCGTCCCTTATACGTATGACCCATAAAAATACTTTTTGTTTTTCAAAGTAGATATCTGCTCAGCAAATACCTTTGGTACTAAACAGTAAAAAGATTATAATAAAATGTGATTTTTGATAAAATAAAACAGTTTCTTATATCTCCAAAAACAACAATTGTTTTGATCCTTATCGTTCTTATTGCCTGTGTAACTGGCTTTTTTGTACCACAGATCACAGATAAAAGCCCCTCTTTTTTTGAACTCTGGAAGGAAAGAAGTCCTTATATCTTCCGGATTGTTGACCGTCTTCAGCTTGACAGGGTATATACTTCCTGCTGGTTTCTGTGCCTCGTGGTTTTGATAATAGCATCTTTGGGATATTCCCTCTATATTCAGGTAAAAAGGATTGTGAAGCAGGGGACAAAGAACAGAACACAGAACTCAGAACTCAGAGATCAGATTACTGACAACGACAGAGACAGAATAAGGACTGTTTTTAAGAAGTGGCGATATCACGAACATATATCTGCAAACAACAAACAGCAACTTGTATTTCTAAGGAATTCCATAGGCAAATGGGGCGGCATAATTTTTCATTTGGGACTTTTTCTGATCATAATATCCGCAATATTTGTATTATGTTTTCAGAAAAGGGGCTTTGTGCAGTTAATAGAAGGGGACTTGTTTGACGGCAAGGAAAATAATTTACTTGTCAAAAATCACGGGGTTTTTGCAGGAGAATTTAGTGCAGGATTTAAAACTTTCTTGTCAGCATTCAGACATAACTACTGGGAAGGAGGCGATGTCAAGCTTTTAGAAAGCGAGATCATAATTGTTAAAGATAAAAAAGAGGTTAAAAAAAATCTTAGAATAAACAACCCTGTATCTGTTAACGGCGTAAATATATACCAGTCTAATGATTACGGATACACTCTTTCTTTTGTGCTGAAAAAACCGTCAAAGAAAGAGATCATCTCGCATTTCAATCTTGACAGGGCTGCAAATATGCACGAGCCGGCTATTGGAACTACCGATTTCCCTGAGACGGATTATATATTTAAAATGATATTTCTACCGGATATTAATAACAAATCATTCTATCTGAAAAATCCTATTCTTTATTTGACTGCTCTTAAGTCCGGCAATGTTGTTTTTGATGGACTTATTATCCCCGGAAACAGTATTAAAATTAAAGAAGATATATTATACTTTAGCGGCGTCCGGTACTGGAGCGGGCTGATATTTGTTGAAAATCCGGGGATGTCAATTGCCTATATTGGTTTTGCAATAGCTTTATTGGGAACAGTGGTAATATTTATATTTCCTTATAGCGAAATAACTGTCGCACGGGACAGCTTATCAAACATCTCAATAAACGGCATAACCAAAAAATACCATGCACTTTTCAATGAAGAATTAGCAGAAATAAAAAAACAGTTGAATAATGAAAGAGGCAGGATCAACGAATAATGGCTGATATATTATCGCTAAAAAGTGAGGTTATATTCCACTGGATTGCCGTTGGTTTTTATATTATGTCAACGGTAGCCTTTGCATACAGCGTGTCTTTCAAAAAACACAATGCTCTTAAACACGGGGTGTTCTTCACTTTAACAGGACTTATACCCCACAGCATTGCGCTCGGTATAAGATGGAATATTGCCGGCCACGGCCCGTATATGGCCAAGTATGAAGTCTTATCATCAAATGCATGGATGGTTATTTTAATGTTCCTTCTGATCGGCTGGAACATACCAAAAATAAGATCAGCAGGTGTTGTCGTAGTTCCGTTATGTTTTCTGATGATGACTATCGGCTTATTCACAAATCCGGAAATAAGAAAACTTAGTCCTTCCTTAAGCGGTATCTGGCTTGTGATCCATATCTTATTCAACAAACTTGCAGTCGGCGCTATACTTATTTCACTGGGAGCCTCTGTCCTTTATCTTATTAAAAAAGGGCGCGCTCGTGGCGAATTCTTTGATAAACTTCCATCCCTCGAAGTGCTCGATGAATACAGTTACAAATTCATCGGGTTTGGTTTTATATTCTGGAGTATAACTGTAGTAGCCGGTTCCATATGGGCAAATCAGGCATGGGGAAGGTACTGGGGATGGGACCCTATTGAGACATGGTCACTAATCACATGGCTTCTATACGGCCTCTACCTTCATCTCAGATATTTTTTTAAATGGCAAGGGTCAAAATCTGCGTGGATGCTGATCGTTTGCTTTGTTTTTTCGGTGATAACAATTTTTATCATACCGTTTATAATTGAATCACTTCATAGTCAGTATTTTATGTGAGCGGATCATTAATGAAGAAAAAAATATTATTAATAACTCCTCCTTACCACAGCGGCGTAGTTGAGTCAGCAGGAACCTGGCTAAACCTTGGCTATGTATATATTGCCGGCTCCCTGAGAAAAGCAGGCTATGAGCCTGATATTTATGATGCCATGTCTTATTTTCATGATTATAATGAGATAAAAAAACGCATTAATGATTCAAAACCCGATGTTGTAGCAACTACAGCTATTACTGCATCTATATACGATGCTTTGAAAATACTTGAAATATCGAAAGAGATCAATGTAGATATCGTTACTGTTCTGGGCGGCATACACCCATCATTCTGCTGGGACGAAGTCCTTAAAGACAACCATTCAATTGTGGATTATATTGTACGCGGAGAAGGGGAGATTACACTGCCTGAACTGCTTAATTGTCATTATGCAAAAGGAGATATTTCAAAAGTAAAAGGGGTTTCTCTCTGGAGCGGGGAAAGACCCATAGCCACTGCTCGAAGGGATTTTATCAAAAATATTGATGAGCTTCTGCCGGCATGGGATCTGGTTGACTGGAGCATATATTCCTACAGGCCTAAGGCAGAGTCTGTTCTTGCGATTGTGAGCTCTTCAAGAGGTTGTGACCAGCAGTGCAGTTTCTGCTCACAGCAATTATTTTGGGAGCGAACATGGAGGGCAAGATCTCCGGAGAACTTTGTAAATGAACTTGAACATCTGCGTAATAGATATGGCGTTAATGTGGCAATGATACCCGATGAAAATCCTACTCTTGACAGGACAAGATGGGATAAGATCCTTGATATGCTAATAGAAAAAGATCTTGGTATTGACCTTTTAATGGAAACGCGGGTTGAAGATGTTTTAAGAGATGAAGATATCCTCTGGAAATACAAAAAAGCCGGGGTAGTGCACATTTATGTTGGAGTTGAATCGGTAGATCAAAGCACCCTTGAAATGTTCAACAAGAATGTAAAGGTCGAAGAATCAAAACGAGCAATTAGTCTCATTAACCAGCATGACATTGTCTCTGAGACATCATTCGTACTTGGAATTCCTGAGGAAACTAAAGAATCAATCGCTAATACTGTAGAACTTGCGAAGCACTATAATCCTGATATGGCATTCTTTCTTGCAATAGCTCCATGGCCTTATGCGGATATTTACAATCAATTAGAACCCTATATTTCGACTAAAGACTATAGTAAATACAACCTTATAGAGCCAGTTGTAAAACCCATAAGCATGGATATTGAAGAGTTTGCGCAGGAACTTTTAAATGCAACACGGTTTTTCTATATGAACAAGCTCGAAAGATTAGAGTTGATGTCACCTTATAAAAAGGAATTTATGCTTTCTGTGATGAAGCTCTTAATGGATCATTCCTACCTTGCCAAAGAAATTAAAGGCGCAATCCCGCCTGAAGTGAAGAAGTGCCTGGATAATCTTAAATCTTTATCGCCTATCCCTTGAATACGACAGTTTCTTATCTATTGGTTTTTTATCCGGTTATGACTTGCGTGAAATAACTCCCCTACTGAGTGATTTCACCATTGTGTCAGGATAATTATCGATGTTAAATGTAAATAATATTTTCAATATATATTGATATTTCCCATTATCAAATTGCATCCCTTTTGATTTAATCATTTTTTCATTTAATCTGATCACTGGCCTGAATATTGCTTGTTTTAATGCGTGTCGGATAAGATCAGGGCATTGGTTGTTGATGATGAAGAATTGATCAGATGGTCTCTTAGTTGTGGTTTAAGGGGAATCGGGATTAATGTGGACCTGGCATCTGCAGGAGATGACGCCCTGGAAATGATAAGAAAATCCGCTTACGATATCGTCATAACTGATTATAAGATGTCCGGTTTGAATGGAGTAGAACTGCTGGAAAAGATCAAGGCAGAGGGAATGAAATCACTTGTAATAATTATCTCAGCTTGCCTTACGCAAAGCATTGTCAAAAGGGCGATGGAATGCGGCGCGTTCATCTGCATGAGCAAGCCTTTCGGAATGAACGAAATTCTCGCAGTCACTCAGGAGGCCGTTAAAATTTTGAAGAATGATTACGCCCTGCAGAATGATTATTATGATAAAAACGGCAGTTCATTTACCACAGAGGCACAGAGGACTAAATGAGAAATAGGAAATAAGAAATTGGAAGCAGGGAATTTCTTGTCTTTATTTTCCTCCGTGCCTGTGTCTCAGTGGTTGACTGCTTTTTATAGGGATAATTCTTCCCTGCGGCCTTTGACAATGACCTTTCGACCTTCAACAGCTATCTTGCCTTCTGAGAATAATTTAATCGCCAGGGGGAAGATCTTATGCTCCTCTTTCAATATCTTATCTGAAAGGCTTTCCTCTGTGTCATCATCATGAACAGGGACCGCGGCCTGAATAATTACAGGGCCCGTATCAACACCTTCATCAACAAAATGCACAGTGCATCCTGATATCTTAACTCCGTAATCTACTGCCTGTTTTTGTCCATGAAGCCCGGGAAAAGAGGGCAGGAGGGCAGGATGAATGTTCATGATTCTATTCTTAAAGGCCTGAATAAGCGGCCTGCCCACAACTCTCATGAAGCCGGCAAGTACTACGAGTTCGACACCCCTGCCTGTCAGCATATCAGCAATGTTAGAATAATAAGAATCCCTGTTCTGAAAATCTTTTGGTCTGATGATGAAGGTATCAATATTATTATTTTTTGCCCTCTGTATTGCAGAGGCTTCCGGGTTGTCGGTTATAAGGGCGGAGATATTTGCCTTGATATATCCGGAATTGATACTGTCGATAATAGACTGGAAATTTGATCCCCTGCCGGATGCCAGTACTCCGAGAGTTAACATGATATATATTAATAACAGAAGGCACAAAGTTGCAAGGCACAAGGCACTTAATTATTCCCTCTGCCTTTGTGCCTCAGTACCAGTTGCCTTTAAATTCTTTTTCTGTATATCTTTACAATTTATAAATGAAAGGTTATATTAATCAGTCTTCAATAATTGTTCAGTGGACTATCTATTATGAAATATAAACATGCCCTTTGTCTGAATCCATATGTGAAAGAGTCATCTGCAGCTATGGGTTTTTTCCCTCCTATTGGACTGGAATATGTGGCCGCATCGTTAATTGACCACGTCGGCAATGTGACAGTAATGGACCTGAGGCAGGAAAAAGATTACCACGATATCCGCAGTCTGACATCATTCATCCATAATAAAAAGATCGATCTTATTTGTGTAAGCATAAACTGGAATTTCTTCTTTAAAGAGGTATGCGGTCTTATTAATTCCCTGCCGGACAGCATTACACTGGTTGCCGGAGGTCAGCAGGCCACTGAAAGTGTAGAAGAGCTATTTCAAAAATGTCCTAACATAGACATTATAGTCAGGGGGGAAGGGGAAGAGACGATACAGGAAGTCGCGAAGGGTATGGACCTTCAGGCGATACTTGGCATATCTTATAAAAACAATGGGTCTGTCATACATAATCCTAACAGGCCCTTGCCCGAGGTAGACAGCCTCCGCAATCCTGACCGCGGACTGAGAAGGGCATCATATCATGTAAAGTCGAAGGGAGTGAAAGTATTCAATACAAAGTTCGATACCGTGCTCAGCGCAAGGGGATGCCCTTTTAATTGCAAGTTCTGCACAATGGACCTTAACCCGCTGGGACAGAAACGTTTTTACTCTGCGCGCAGTCCGGAATCAGTAGTCGACGAGATACAATCTTTAGACGCTGAAATGGTCTTTTTCGCAGACGATAATTTTTTTGTAAATACCAAGAGAGTTGAAAAAATATGCGATCTGCTTATCGAAAGAGGCATTAAAAAAAGATTTATCACGCAGGCCCGCATTGAAATCTATAAGCATCCTGAGCTTATGAAAAAGGTTGCAAAGGCAGGATTTAAGATGATGCTTATCGGCATAGAGTCTCCTCATGACTGGATACTGAAACAGATCGACAAGGGTTTTACCTCTGAAGAAGTGCGCAGGGCCTTTAAGGCGCTTAATGAACTCCCTTTTTATTATCACTGTTATTTTATTTATGGCAATATCGGAGAAAGCAGGGAAGAGATGCTGTATATACCGGAATTTGCGCAGGAGATAGGCGCTGATTCAATATCATTTCAGAAACTGCAGGTAAGGAAGTTCTCTCCCCTGAAGGAGATAGTGGAAAAGACGCCTGGTTATCACCTCGATATAAATAATTTTGTATACTCCGACAAGTACAGCATGAAGGATCTAAGGCAGATACAAAAAGGCATTAAAAAGAAGTTCTATACCCTGAAACAGATATACAGAATAATCGGTAAGCTCTACGGGATCAAATTCATTACTAACGAAGACCTGTTCTGGCTGTTCATGAGGTTTCCTCTCCTTTTTTATAAAATCGCTGCGCGGGAAATAGAAAAGAAGTATAAACGGAAGAAAATAAAAGTGACCCCGGATCTGCCTTTTTCGACCTGACCGACCAAGAAAGCCTTTTCGCCAAGCAAATTAAGTCTCTTGATGACTTTTGCGGCATCGGCGTCAGAGACCACAATCATGAAACCAATCCCCATATTAAAAGTCCTGAACATTTCTGCAGTGGATATTTCCCCGAGGCCCTCAATAAGATCGAATATCGCAGGAACAGGCCAGCTTTCTTTTTTAATGGCCGCCTTTAGATTCTTCGGAAATATCCTGGGAAGATTGCCTGTTATGCCGCCGCCGGTAATATGGGCCAGGCCTTTTACATCAAAGGCACGCAATATTTTCAAGATACTCTTTACATATATCCTGGTAGGTTTCAGCAATGCATCTCCTATGGTAGAGTCCAGCTCTTTTATGAATCTGTCAGCCCTGTACCGCTTAATATCAAAAAACAGCTTTCTTGCGAGCGAATAACCATTGCTGTGCAGACCGCTTGAGGCAAGCCCTATTATGGCATCGCCTTTTTTAATGCGGGACCCGCTAATGACCTTTGCTCTATCAACTATCCCGACTGCAAATCCTGCAAGGTCATATTCTCCCTCTTTGTAAAAACCAGGCATTTCTGCGGTCTCCCCTCCTATCAGCGAACAGCCGGACATTTTGCAGCCGTCCGCAATTCCCCTGATAACTTCTGAGGCAGTTTTTGTCGAAAGACTTCCAGTGGCAAAATAGTCCAGGAAGAACAACGGCTCTGCCCCGCTGGTGAGTACGTCATTTACGCTCATAGCCACAAGGTCAATGCCGACCGTGTTGTGCCTGTCCATAAGAAAAGCGATCTTTAATTTTGTGCCGACCCCGTCAGTGCCGCTCACAAGTATAGGATCTTTGTACTTACCGATATCCAATTTAAAAAAGGCCCCGAAAGACCCGATGTCAGCCGCAACCTCTTTTCTGAAAGTAGATCGGGCCATTGGTTTTATGATATCAACCAATCTGTCGCCTTTAGCTATGTCAACGCCTGATTTTTTATAAGTAAGTGCCATTGTCATTTGTAAAAAAGATCCACGATACAGGATGCACGATACAAGATAGGACTGTTGAACATTTATCGTGTATCCTGAATCATGAATCGTGCATCGTGTTCATTTTTCACTCTTCTTCAGCAATTTTTTTTAGAGCTGCCTCGGCAGCCTTCTGGGCTGCCTCTTTCTTGCTTTTGCCCTTGCCCCTGCCGAAAAGATCATTTTTAATGTAAGCCTCGATCTCAAATATCTTTCTGTGTTCAGGACCTTCTTCCTTATGCACTCTGTATTTCGGAAGTATTCCGAACTTTTCCTGGACAACTTCCTGGAACCGCGTCTTGAAATCGAAGATCAGATTGCCTGATATAAGGGTCTTTATTCTATCTTCTAAATTTTTCAGAGCTATTTCACGAACATTCTTGAGGCCGCTGTCAAGATATACGGCCGCGAGGACGGCTTCGAAGGCATTGGCGAGTATTGAGGGTTTATCTTTTCCTCCGCTTGCCATCTCGCCCTTTCCAAGGTAAAGATAAGAACCAAGGTCCAGGCCGGCTGCGACAGATGCAAGTGTTGACTCCTGCACGGCATACGATTTTACCTTGGAGAGTTCAGCCTCTGTAAACTCCGGGTATGACTTGACGAGATAATCACATATTATAAGTTCGAGAACGGCGTCACCAAGGAACTCGAGCCTCTCATTGAAGACGGACAATTCACCTGATTTTTCTTTTGCAAAAGATTTATGGGTGATGGCCTCTTCTAAGAGAGCTTTTCTCTTGAATGTATAACCAATCTTTTCTTCAAGCTGCTGAATATTTTCTGAGGACGATACATGCATTAGTTCCGCCAAAACCAAATGAGTTAGACATCGCAATATTTAGATCCATTTTCCTGGCCTTATGAGGCACATAATCAAGATCGCATTCAGGGTCAGGATTGTCAAGATTAATAGTTGGAGGCACGATCTGGTTGTAAATGCTCAGTGCGCATATGACCCCTTCAACCCCGCCTGATGCCCCAAGAAGGTGGCCTGTCATTGATTTAGTGGAACTGACCGCAAGCTTGTAAGCGTGCCCGCCAAAGATCTTTTTGATGGCCGCGGTCTCCAGTTCATCATTATATTTTGTGGATGTTCCATGAGCATTTATATAATTAATTTCTTCAGGCCTGATATTTCCGTCTTTGATCGCTGCATTCATGCATCTTGCAGCTCCCTCGCCGTTAGGTGCAGGGGATGAAATATGATAAGCGTCTCCGGTCATGCCGTATCCAATAATTTCAGCGTATATTTTTGCTCCCCTGCTCATGGCCTGGCCGAGTTCTTCGAGAACGAACATGCCCGCTCCTTCTCCCATAACAAATCCGTCACGATCTCTGTCAAAGGGCCTGCTTGCCTTTTCCGGCTGGTCATTTCTTGCAGAGAGGGCCTTCATTGAAATAAATCCGCCCATGGCCAGCGGAGTTATCACCGATTCAGCACCCCCGCAGATCATTCCAACGGCATCCCCGCGCTGAATTATTTTAAATGCGTCACCTATAGCATGAGTGCCGCTTGCGCACGCAGTAGCTACGGCAGAGTTAGGGCCTTTAGTCCCAAAACGGATAGAGATTTGTCCGGATGCAAGATTTATTATGCAGGCAGGCCTCCGATACCTGAGCCGACGAGGACCCCTATCTTATCTGCATTATCAGCCGTTACTTTCAGCCCTGAATCCTCCATGGCCAGCGTAGCGGCAGCAAGACCAAGATGGATAAACCTGTCCATCTTTTTCTGTTCTTTAAGCGCGATAAACCGGTCTATTTCAAAATCAGGGATTTCACCCGCGATCTGGCTTTCCAGCTGAGAGGGATCAAACCGTGTGACCCTTCTGATGCCGGACCGTCCTTCCAGCAAACCGGCCCAAGATATTTCAGTTCCTGTACCGAGGGGAGTAACCATACCCACCCCTGTCACCACCACTCTTTTTTTGTCCATAGAATTGATTAATCCAAAGAATGCGCTTAACCACAGAGGGCGCAGAGTTTGTAAATTTTAATTAAATTTTCAATACCCCAAAGTCTCTGCTGTGGGGTGTCCTTGTTTCTGTCATTCCGCACCTGCCTGCGCAGGAATGACGACATGATTCCTAAATTATTTTATGATACCCCGCCGTCTCTGCGGCGGAGATCTTCATTTTTGGAAGTTTTAAATTTAAGAATTAAAAATTGTAATTTCCAGTTTACAATATCTTGAAACCTCTGTGTCCTCTGCGGCCGATTGCTTTTTCCAGATTTATCCCTGAGATTTTCCCTGAATATAATTTATTGCGTCTTTGACCTTTATGATCTTTTCAGCGTCTTCATCGGGTATCTCAATATTAAAGGCTTCTTCAAAGGCCATTACGAGCTCCACTGTATCGAGCGAATCTGCCCCAAGGTCATCCATAAAAGACGCCTCTGACGTAACTTTCTCAATATCAACACCAAGTTGTTTTGCTATTATTTCACTTACTTTTTCAGCAACTGCCATTAAACACCTCCGTATTTAAATTTAAAAGCAAAATTCAAAATGCATCCCGAAGCATCGGGATTAATCTTTGAGTTTTGAGTTTATTTACATATACATACCGCCATTTATGTGAAGCACCTGTCCTGTAATATAGTCTGCCTCTTTTGATGCAAGGAAAATAACCGCGTGAGCCACATCCTCAGGTTCTCCGAAAACACCAAGGGGGATAGACCTCTTCATTTCCTCCCTGATCTTTTCTGAGATAGCTTCGGTCATGACTGTCCGGATAAAGCCAGGCGCTACTGCATTAGCCCTTATTCCTCTCGTTGCGTATTCCTTTGCTATCGTTTTTGTCAGGCCGACTATACCTGCCTTTGAGGCGCTGTAATTTATCTGCCCCGGATTGCCCGTAAACGCTACGACCGATGATATGCTTATTATCTTTCCGTACTGCTGTTTGACCATCAGCTTAACGGCCTCTTTACTGCATAAAAATGTGCCTTTAAGGTTTACATTTATTACAGCGTCCCAGTCCTCATCTTTCATCCGGAGGAGCAATGTATCCTTTGTAATGCCGGCATTGTTTACAAGGACATCCAGCCTTCCAAGCTCTTTAGTAAAGGTCTCAAATGCGGAAAGGACCTCTTTTTGCGCTGAAACATCAAGCCTTAGAGCAATGCTTTTTACACCAAGCGACCTTATTTCCTGCGCCACAGATTCTGATCTATCAATGTTCAGGTCAGCAACCGCTATATTTGCGCCTTCTTTTGCCATGCCTATGGCGATTGCTCTGCCAATCCCCTGAGCCGCGCCTGTTATCAGGACATTTTTCTCTTTTAATCTCATTTAGCCCTTATTAGTTAAAAAATCATAAAGAAAAGATCAAATTAAAAAGTGTAAAGACTGAATATTATATAATTTCAATTTTAATAAGGCAACCTTTTTTCTTGCATCATTGTAAAATTATTAAACTTAAGAGGTAAATATTTATTATACGGCTTTCTCACTTATTCTAAAAATACATTATAATATAACAGCCTGCGGGTATTTTGGCTGGTGGTTGACTGCACTTGTTACAATTATGAGAGTATTGGTACAGCGTGTAAAACAAGCAAGAGTAATTGTCGATATGAACAGTGTTTCCGGCATTAAGGCAGGATTGGTGTTATTTGTCGGGGTGGGCAAAGACGACTCATCAGAAGATATTGAAAGGATGGTCAACAAGGTCCTGAATCTGCGCATCTTTGAAGATAATGCCGGCAAGATGAATTTAAATATCATTCAGGCCAGGGGTCAGGTCCTGAGTGTTCCGCAGTTTACGCTATATGCTGATACAAGCAGGGGCAACCGGCCGGGGTTTGAGCGCTCTGCAAGACCTGAAACAGCAAAAGAGCACTGGAATAAATTCAACTCTATGCTCGAACAAAGGGGTATGGATGTCAAGGAAGGAATATTCGGGGCGCATATGGAAGTTGAGTTAATCAATGATGGGCCTGTGACCATATGGCTTGATACAGATGAAATCTGAAATACTAATTGCCAAACCCGGGCAAGGGCCACACATTACTGTGTGAGGGAGTGTTAGCTTAAAAACTGTTTTGCTGAACAAGGCTATTTCAGCGCAGACTTGAGGTCTTTCACGAAATCAATATATCCCTGAGGCGGGTTCATTACCTCGACAGCGACGCCGTCAGAAGAATCTTCTGCTTTTGATATCCTTTTAAGTTTGGCAGAGGCGTGTAATATGTCTTTTCCCAGGGAAATGAATATCTCAACCTGTGAATCAAATGGAGAGCACATCTTCTGCGTAGTGAAAAACATGCCATTTTCCGAGATGTTTTTCACTGTTCCAGAATGAACAGTATTACAGCAGAAAAATCGGATTTTAAGATCAGATGAAACCCTGTCGAAAATCCTTTGCATAGTATTTCCTGCAAATTCCTTCCCCCATCACATTCCCTTTCAAAGTGTTTCTGTCTTAAACTTGATAATGTCTTAATTATTGATTAAAAATACCCGTCCGAACTTTGACTGGAGACTCACTCATATTATATTTCTTAACTACGTCATTTCCATCAAAAAGGATTGTAAGTTCTTTTTTTGTGCCGCTTGAACTGGCGGCAAAAAGGCTAACAACCGGAATGAAACTTGTAGCATCTGCACTCATTTTAGAAAGCTCATATTTCCATATTTCCAGGCCGCCATCTGTGTAAGAGGTTTGCATTGGAGAACCAAACATTTCCTTTACTTCTGCTTTTGTTGTTTTGCCTTCTGTCAATTTAGCATTAACAGACAACTCAGATTCTTTTCTCAGACTATCATTCCCAACTGAAGCACACCCCTGCACAATGAGCATTATGCATATCACTGTAATGCAAGTGATAATCATTTTGATCTTTTTCATCGTCGCCTCCTGTTAAATTATTGATAGTTATGTCTGACGAACAATTTGTAATCTTAAGATTTCCAGGGAACTTATATCATCATACTAAATCGATACAGGATATTCAATAAAAAAAGATAGTTGAAGAATAAAAATAATTTATTTATCTTATTTGAAACTGATACTTATTGACAGTAAAAATGCAGCACCAATAGCATCATTCCTATTATTTATTTTAAAAAAGGCATCTGCCTGGACGGAAACTTTTGCCGGCCCGCAATGTCGCGTTTTATGCCTACAAGTTCAGCAGCTATCTGCATTTATCCTATAAAACAAGGAGTTCAGGCGGTCCTGCTTGTGAGGCAATTGTGAAAATATATTATTCTGAAAAATATCTCGAACTTGAAGGCAAGGCATGCTGATTACGCACTGCGGCAAGAAAACGGGATTTTCTTTTAAGATTAATGAAATAAAGATATATCATAATCCTGCCGATAATAATAATAAGGTTTTTCAGTAATTTTTAGTAATTTATATGCCACGGAAAGGACAGATTTATGGGAGATTTTGTGCTGGTAGAGGGTATTTACGTGAAGCGCAGCAATGGTAAATTTGGCGGCGGTGGTACTTACAGGGAATGTATTCTCGAAACGATGTGGTTTCCAAAAGGGGTTGAAGACGGCCTTGTGGAGCTTTTTCCTGTGACACTTGATATGAAGCGCATATTGAATTTACAGGAGAAAGTGACTGTAGAGACGTTCAAAAAAGAGTATTCTTTAAGGGAAGACAGCAGGGATATATATATCGCTTTAAAAAGTATGATTCGATAACAGTTAATGCAAAGCAGGGCCTTAACCGGCTGACTGCATTTCTTCAACAAGCTCAGAAATTAATTTTTTTACTGACACTATCTTATTGCATTTGTATGCGTTAGAGCCGGCAAAGACAAAGCCTTCGTCAAGTTTCCCTTCTGCGGCGTTTGCCAGGGCCTTTGCAATACAGTAGGGAGCGGTTTTAGGATCGCAGGTTTTTAAACAATGGTAGTTGCATGCGGTCGGCATTGTTTTACCTTTTTTAATGTCCTCAACAAATTTATTCTTGATCACACGGCCGCGCAGGCCCACAGGGCTTTTTATGATTACAAGGTCTTCCTTGCCGGCGTTAAGATATGCATTCTTAAAATTAATGTGAACATCACATTCATCTGTGCAGACAAAACGGGTTCCCATTTGAACGCCTGAGGCGCCTAAATTAAGGAAATGAACTATATCCCTGCCGTCAAAAATACCGAAAGGGGAAGGCCTGCTCCTGATATGATCAAGTCTATGTTTTCTTCAACAGCGGTCTTTGCCAGAGACTCATAGTTGGAAAGGGCCACCATCAGGTTGACTCCGATTATTCCCTTGCTCATGCTTCTGGCTTTTCTGATCTCTTGCCGCAAAGCCTCATTGTTAACAGCCTCATATTCAGAGCGGGGCAAGCCCTCAAATTTTCCCAGACCCACGCCGGCAATCACCCCTACGCAACCTTCATTCGCCACTGCAGCAGCAAGGTTGGAGCGGGAAACTCTTACGCCCATGCCTCCCTGTATAATGGGCGGAGAAATTGTTAAGTCGCCTATTTTCAATGAAGGGATATTTTTATTCATTTTTATTTCCTTTATAGATTAACAAATGCAATTATTTTTTTCTATAAATATAAAATCATTTTTCGTGATATTTAATTTATGCATTTCATAATAAGGCTGTCTGATAAAACTTAATAAGTCCTTCATTTAATTACGTGTGAGTTGAGAATATATTTGATAAAAGGAAGGATTCATATGTCAATTTTATATTTTAACATTTCTGTTATAGTTTTATATATTATCAGAATTACAAAAAGAATTTTAACCGGCCTTTATGAAAGAGAGATAGTCCTGTATATTGCTTCGTGGTATTATAAACGTGAACGATGTGGCTAAATATTTGCACAGGATGAAATCAAACTTATGGAGGAAGGCATGAAACGGTCACGAATAAAGACGATTCTTTCAGAGGGCAAAATAGGCGGTAAGGTGACGCTGTGCGGATGGGTAAGGACTAAAAGGGAATCAAAGGGCATAGCATTTATTGCGCTCAATGACGGCTCCATGCAGGACACGTTACAGCTCGTTGTATCTGAGGGGACGTCGGCCTTTCAAAAAATATCCAACTGCAATACCGGCGCTGCCATAAAGGCGACAGGTGTATTGAAGGACTCTCCAGCTCAGGGGCAGAGGTTTGAGGTGGAGGTTTTGGATATCGAAGTATATGGTGACGCAGACCCGGTAAAGTATCCTTTACAGAAGAAGGGTCACACGCTTGAATTTTTACGCGAGATAGGACACCTAAGGCCGAGAACGAACACCTTTGGAGCTGTTTTCAGAGTACGCAATATCCTTGCTGATGCAGTCCATAATTTTTTCCAGGAACGGGGTTTTATATGGATACATACTCCGATCATTACGGCGAGCGACTGTGAGGGGGCAGGTGATCTGTTCACTGTCACTACGCTTGATCTTAAGAACGTGCCCCGGAATGAAGGCGGTGATATTGATTTCTCACAGGACTTTTTCGGCAAGCGCGCATATCTGACTGTGAGCGGGCAGCTTGAGGCTGAATTTCTTGGAATGTCGCTTGGTAACGTTTATGCATTCGGCCCCACATTTCGGGCAGAGAACTCTAATACTACCCGTCATCTCTCTGAATTCTGGATGATAGAGCCTGAAATGGCCTTTGCAGACCTCAGAGACGATATGGAACTCGCAGAGGATTTTTTCAGGAGCTTGTGCAGCAGGGTCCTTGAAAAATGTGAACCTGAGATAGCGTTCCTTGAAAAATATTACAAGAACACCTCAGCAGCAGACCTGCGTGAATTGGCAAGCAAGCGGTTCTCCCATATTACCTACACCGAAGCAGTTAAAGAGCTGGAAAGGGCAAAGCAGAAGTTTGAATTTCCTGTAAAATTGGGGCTGGACCTGCAGTCAGAGCATGAACGGTATCTGACAGATACTGTTTTCCATGGGCCGGTGATTGTGACGGATTATCCGGCGGACATCAAGGCCTTTTATATGAGGCTTAATGATGACGGCAAGACTGTGGCGGCAATGGATGTGCTTGTCCCTAAAATAGGCGAGATCATCGGCGGAAGTCAGCGCGAGGAAAGGCTGGACGTATTAAATGACAGGATGAGCCGGATGGGCATACCGACTGAGAATATTGAGTGGTATCTGGACCTCAGGAGATATGGTTCAGCGCCTCATGCGGGGTTTGGGCTTGGTTTCGAGCGGCTCGTGCAGTATATAACGGGCATGCACAACATACGCGATGTTATTCCCTGCCCGCGCGCTCCTCAGACCATAAAGTTCTGATAATTTTTTGCCGCTGATCTGCGCAGATCAACACGGAAACCGAAAGAAATTAAGAAAATGAGAAGATAGTGATTATATTAAAAATCAAATATTAAATATCAAAAATAAGGAACTCTATAATTTTAATCAAAAGAATTCCTCGAAGCTTTGCTTCGTGGTATCAATGGTTTCCGTTTTTTTGTCATTCCCGCTTGTCGGGAATCCTTCTTTGATACAGAAAGATTCCGGACGAGCCGGAATGACAGCCTTGATACCTCGCAGCTAAACTTGTTTTGTTCTTCTATTTATCTGTGGCTAAATGCCATAAAAATATTATGCAGGATCTCCTGCACTTCTGACAGCTACCCTCCGGTGCCTCGGGCCGTCAAATTCGCAGAAGAATATGGACTGCCAGGTCCCCAGAAACAGTTTTCCCCCTTCAATAAGCACTGACTTTGAAACGCCGACAAGAGATGATTTTATATGTGCGTCGGAGTTTCCTTCCAGATGCGCATAGTTATTCTGGTGCGGGACCAGTCTGCTTAAAGTGAACTGTATGTCTCTTGCAACAGAAGGGTCTGCGCCTTCGTTTATGGTTATGCCTGCAGTTGTGTGAGGCACGTAGAGATAACACAAACCGCTCTGCACTCCTGACTCATCAAGGATTTTAGAGATATCAGAAGTGATGTCAACGAATTCTGACCTGGACTTCGTTTTAATATTAATGTTCTTTATCATTTTAGTCCTCCGAATATATTGTCATAAAAAGCATTCTCAACGGAAAATTCTATCCTCAGCGAGTAGACATTATCAGGCAGCTGCAATTCCCTGAGTTTTACGAGGTCTTTTTCAGTCGTTATTATATCGAGCCCTCCGGCCTCTTTCTTTATTTTAGCCAGATCCCTCTGTTTGTAATTATAGTGATCCCTGAAGGTCTTTAATTTTATTATATCAGCACCCAGCGCTGTCAAAAGCGCCCTGAAATAATCCGGGTTTGCTATGCCTGCAACTGCATAAACGCTTTTTCTGTTCAAGGTATCAGGGCTCGATATTTCCCCTGCTGCATTTACTATCGCGGTCGGCCGGTGCACCGCCCTGTAAACAGGAGCGCCGGCATTATATTGCCTGATCCTCTGAGTGAGAGCGTATATAGTATCTGTTGCAGTATCAGACTTTGTGATGACAATGATCCCCGCCCGTTTTATCGAGTCCAAAGGCTCCCTAAGTATGCCTTCGGGAAAAAGCTTTTCGTTCCCAAAAGCATCTGTCGCATCTATAAGGAGTATATCCATGTCCCGGTATAGCCCCCAGTGCTGGAATCCGTCATCTAATATAAATATGTTCACGGCGTCGCTCCCAAGCCTTCCCATTGCGTATGTGCCCGCAAGAAATCTGTTCTTGCCCTTTACGACAGGTATATCCCCCAGCGTTTGTATCATAAGGACTGTTTCATCGCCTGATATGGCTGTCTTAAGAAATGCACTGCTCTTTCCGTCTGAAAGACAGGGGCCTTTCTGCTTTCCCTTGTAGCCCCTTGTGAGGACGCACGGTTTGAAGCCGCGTTTTTTAGCCTCTAATGCCAGGGCAATTACTGCCGGAGTCTTGCCTGTGCCGCCTAGCGTTAGATTACCAATGCTTAATACCATTGCAGGTAATTTTTTGGATTTTATCAACCCGGTCCTGTATAAAAGCGACCTGCCTGTAAGGGCCATCCCGTAGATCGAACTAAGCACTCCCAATATAACTCCTTACAATGCTGATAGCTTTTTTGACCGCGCCTGTGTTTCTGTCTATTATATTTTTTGCCCTATGCCCTATTTGTTCTGCCTTTCTATTGTCTTTAAGTAAGTCGACAATAGCCTTTGCCAGACTGCCTGAATCCTCAACCATCATCGCAGCATCTTCGCGCAGGAAGTCCTTTGCTACAGGGAAATTCTCCATGTGCGGACCAAACAGTATAGGTTTACCCCAGTACGCCGGTTCAAGAATATTGTGCCCTCCGAACGGCAGCAGACTTCCTCCGACAAAAGCGATATCCGCTTTTGAATAAAGATGGGACAGCTCTCCGATAGTATCAAGCAAAATTACATCCGAAGTCTGTGCCCTGAGTTCAGAACGCCTGATATAGCTCAGGCCCCGTTTTCTTAAAATATCCTCCACCTCATTAAATCTTTCAGGGTGCCTTGGAGCGAGTATGAGTATTAAATCGGGGATATCTCTTTTTGCATTTCCAAATGCATCGAGTATTATCTCATCTTCACCCCTATGAGTGCTTCCTGCGAGAACAATCCGCCCCTTAAGAGCTTCAGGCCATGAGGCCGGTTCCTCGCGGCCCGGTTCAATATCAAACTTAAAATTTCCCATGATCTCTATTTTATATTTATTTGCGCCGATTGATATCATCCTCTCGGCATCAATGAGGCTCTGTACGGAAAGGAAATCCATGCATGAGAACACTTTTTTCATAAAGGGTTTTAGCCTGCTGTAGCCATGAAATGATCCAGGAGATATCCGGCCGTTCAGAAGGACTACGCGCGCCCCTGATTTCTTCAGGGTCCTGAAGAGGAAGGGCCAGAGCTCTGTCTCTATTGTTATAAATATCCTGGGGTTTATTGCCCTCACGACCCTTTTGACGCAAAGGCCGGTATCCCACGGCATGTACATAATCCTGTCAGCCTCAGGAAATTTATCACGCGCAATTTTCTGTCCTGTGTATGTAGTTGTCGAGAACGCAATTTTCAGTCCGGGAAATTCTTTGCTGAAGGCCTTTACAAAGGGCAGGGCGGCCATAACTTCTCCTACTGACACCGCGTGTACCCAGACATCCGCACGTCCATATGAAGACATACCGAGCCTTTCCCTGAGATATGCGAGCCTGTTTTCAGGCCC
>JACQXH010000173.1 GCA_016208845.1 Nitrospirota bacterium
ATGCCAAACCTGATTTAAACAGATGCTTCCGGATATGCGGTAATACCGGCGCCCCGGCGGACAATTGTCCTTTATCAAAGACCCTGAAAAGCGGACAGGCGGAGAAGTCTGAAATTCATGAACCGTCCATGAAATATTTTATGCTTGAAATGACTTCCCCTATACATGAGAATGGAAGCCTTATAGGCACTGTTCATTCAATTATCGACATGACCGAATTGAAGAGATCAGAAGAAAATTATAAAGATCTTGTGGATGTGTATTCTGAGGCGATCAATGACCTGAAGGGCAAGGAACAAATAAATATAAAAGGCAAGGACGCTTTTTTGAACATGCTTGAGGATGTCAGCGAATCTTTCAAGGAACTCGAACTGCTTTTCATGAGCCTTGTTAAAGTCATGATCAGTACTCTTGATGCAAAGAGCCCCTGGACCAGAGGCCATTCCGAGAGGGTCGCCAAAGTTGCTGAAATGATCGCTAAAGAGTTAGGCGTTGAAGGCGACGATCTGAAATATCTTCGTCTTGCAGGCCTGCTTCATGATATAGGCAAGATCGGCACCTATGATTATCTTCTGGAAAAACCCGATAAACTTACAAGAGACGAATTTGAAATTATCATGAAGCACCCTGTTCAGGGCGAAACAATAATCAGGGAGATCAAGCAATTAAGGGATATTACTCCCATTATCAGGCATCACCATGAGAATTTTGACGGCACAGGATACCCTGACCGGCTTAGAGGCGAGGCCATCCCTTTGTTTTCGAGATTGCTGCATATAGCCGATTCATTTGATTCCATGACATCGGACAGACCTTACAGACAGGCTCCGGGATTTCAATACGCGTTATTAGAATTAAGAAAATATGCAGGCTTTCAATTTGACCCCCATATGGTCGAGGCATTTTTCAGGATCAAAGACAAACTCGACAGGTGAATTTTGCTGCAACGGCTTCCCACATATAAAGTATTTCTTTAAGAATGTAGCGTTAACCTCATTTATTATTGCCATATACACCACTAATTACTTTAGCTTTTCAATAATTTATCTGCCTGCTGAGGGCCCCATGCGCCCGTTGAGTAACTGGGGCAGGCTCAGACAATTCGAAATACTATATTCAGGGTGATCTGGCCCAAAGGTCGAAAAAATGTGCAGTTCATTAAAATACCTGCACATTTTTTCGAGAGATCAGACACGTCACTTTATTTTCCTGTTACTTTTCCGGTAAAGAGATAATCGTTATCCTTAACGGTTCCGTGACAGTCCATACATTCTTTTACTTTCCCCTCAGCGAGAATATTAAATTCAGGATCGTACTTGGCATAGAACCAATCTCCGCCTTCAGGGTTATATCCCTTGACCTTGTACATGACAGTTATTGCCATCAGTGCCTTGTTCTGATCATAATTTTCTTTTACGATCATCGCTTCGTCTGCCATGCCCTTCACCTTCTTTATCGAATCAAGGGCATTTTTATTCACAAACGTTGTCAACAAAGACCCATGAGGTTCCCGGCCTTTATACATCTCCCCTTTCCCGGGCCACTTATCCCATTTATGATAGGGCATATGTATGGTGATATGATAACGAATATCTCCGGCATCAGCCCACGGCATATGACTGCTTATTGTTCTTTGATGAAGCACTGCTTCATGCCCTGCATAAGCGACAAAAACAATGCCCATAAGTGCCAGGACAAAAAATAATATTATCGTACTTTTTTTCATATTAACCTCCTTTTAATTTATTACAACCCCAAATAACTATTTAAGTGAATTTATTTTCTATATTTTCACCTCCTTTCGTTTTTCAGTAAAAATCATATAATAACTAACTTAAATAAAAATTTAGGCGTTTCCTGCAAAAGACGCAATGATAAAAATCATATCTATCATAATTCCCCTTGAGAGTCTCTTTTCCCCTCTATTTAGAGTCTGTTTATAAACTCCGGTTTTGCTGTCCGGCTTGTCCGGAATCTTTTTTCAGAAGGATTCCGGACAAGCCGGAATGACGTAACAAGCGACATATGGTAATTTATAAACAGACTCTATTTAAGTCTACTGACTTGCTTTGAGAAAGAACCTTTTCTTTCTTCCGGTATAAGACATATCTTTTATACAATACTATCACAAATCATAGAAGGCGTCTTTTCATTGCAGTATATAGCGAAGTAATGAATCTCAAGGCCTGCTTAATCAAATCGGCATCAGTTTTAGTGATAAAGAATATCTATTATATTTTTAATGTTTGCAAATAACTTAACAGCTTCA
Organism: Nitrospirota bacterium; assembly: GCA_016208845.1. GTDB lineage: Bacteria > Nitrospirota > Thermodesulfovibrionia > UBA6902 > BMS3Bbin08 > JACQXH01. The sequence continues at coordinate 2,270 of JACQXH010000173.1, forward strand.
TTTTGAATTGCAGAAAGACATTGTCTATTTTGGAAAGTCCTTCTTTCATCCGGTCCCAATCAAGTTGAAAACCGTAACCATGATAAACAACGTGCCGGAATTTACGGAAAGGAGCCATTGCTAATAACAACTCTTCATCAAACAGAAGAGGCAAAGATTTATACGGCGGCTTACAAAAGCGCTTGAATAAATCAATATGCCATGTCTCTCCACCAGGCAGAGGAATATTATGAAAACGGCTGATGCGTTTCAGAATATTTTCTATGCCGCCATAAAATTGAGCCATAAAAGCCGCAGCAGCGGTTTTTTCACGGACAGCAGGTTCTCTGTCGGCAATATCATTTGTTAGATCAGAGATTTCTTTTAAAGTGGTTTCAATTAATTCAAGCTCTATATGTATTTCTTCAAGCAACTCTTTAATGGTCACAGCAGCGCCTTGCCTTTTGTCACAATATATTCTGTAAAGCGTGATGGAGGGGTTAACGACACTATATCGAGAGAGGCTCCCAACTCATTTTCAAGTCTTGATGCCAGCTCGTACAATTTCCACCCTGGGATGCCGTCACATGCTATGTCTATATCCCTCGCTTCAAGAGGGGTCTCAACAGCACTGCCGAAGAGGATTAAACGTGTGGCACCGTATGATTTTGCAAGGGCAATGATTCTTTCAATCTGTGCATTAGATACTGCCATTAACCTGCCTCCTTATTATTTGTTTTAATTCCTTTATTCTAACAAAAAAATCGTTGTCCGTGTCCGTTTTGTATTCCACGGTCACGTTACACGGTCACGACTCGCGGCTTTCGTCCCTTTTTAATCAAGTCGGCTGAAGCAATGAGTTAGACGCAAGTGAGTTAGTGAGTAAGTTTTCTAAATCACTAATTCACTATTTTGCTAATTCACTCCGGCCGCCAGCCGCTGTCGCAATCCCTTTTTAATCAGGTCTTCTTTGTTTCTGAGACCTTGTCCACGTTTGCGGACGTGGATGTCGCAATCCCTTTTTAATCAGGTCTTCTTTGTTTCCCGAACAATTAGCGGATGAACTGGAATTGAGGTCGCAATC
>JACQXH010000125.1 GCA_016208845.1 Nitrospirota bacterium
CTCTTTAATGCCTCCTCGCGGCTGATGCGGAACTGATATTGCAGGTGAATGTCAGATGTTGAATGGAATGTGTGTATCCTTTTCCTGGGCGCGTCCCTGACAGCCTCCCACGCCCTCCTTATATCTTCTTCTTTGGCACGGGCAAGGCCGGCAATAGTCGCACCATGCACCTCATTTGCGATCCTCTTTACGGCATCGAAATCTCCCTGTGATGCAATGGGAAATCCGGCCTCTATGATGTCCACCCCGAGCCTGACAAGCTGCCTCGCGAGCTGGATCTTCTCATCGACGTTCATTGATGCGCCGGGAGACTGCTCGCCGTCCCTTAAAGTCGTATCAAATATTTTAATTGTTCTCATTCAACTCCCTTTCAGATCAGAACGTATTATCAAAATATCACCACAGAGTGCACAGAGAACAACAATAAAAATGAACTTTTTTTCTTTTATTATTAATGTCTTTCTCTGTGTTCTCTGTGGTAAATCATTTATCTTATATTGAACTCGATCTGTTGAGTTTTATCTTTCTATAAAAAAGCACGGCATTCTCAATTATACCCCAAAACATATAACTCATTGAAAAAATAAAAATTACATATTCAGGGAACATTAATATCAGCCAGATAAAAGCCACCACTGCCACCAGTATCCAGAACGGTTTTCTCCTTTTAGGATCTATTTCCTTGAGGCCGTGATAACGCAGAGTACTGACCATAAGGGCCGCAAGCAGAAATGGCAGTACAAGCATCAGATAATTTTTCCCTATAAGCTCTCCCCATACCTCATTGTAAAACAATACTGAAGATGCCATGATGGTGGCAGCCCCGGGTATGGGCATACCTGTGAAGGATTTGCTCTCGGTAGAGCCCATCTGCACATTAAACCTCGCAAGCCTTAATGCCCCGCAAATTACAAAAATAAAAGCCGCTCCCCACCCAAGTCTGCCGAATGATTTCAATGCCCAGCTGTAAATGAGCACTGCAGGAGCTACGCCAAATGAGACAAGGTCTGACAGGGAATCAAGCTCAATGCCGAATCTCGTTGTAGTATGTGTCAGCCGCGCAACCCATCCATCAAGGGCATCAAAGATATTCGCGATCAATATAGCCCATGCGCCGTATACATAGTGGCCTTTGAACGCGGCAAGGATGGCATAAAAACCGCAGAACATCCCGCACAGCGTCAGCGTATTAGGTAATAAATATATCCCTTTTCTCATATAATGACCGTAATCCGTGACGCGTAATGCGAAATGAGTCACAGGATTCCAAACTCATCACGCTTTACGGATTACGCATTACGCCTATTACCGTCTCCCCTGCCTTGACCCTATCACCTGATTTTACCTTAATCTTAGCATTTAATGGCAAGAAGACATCAAGCCGTGAGCTGAATTTTATCATCCCGTATCTCTGCCCCTGTTTAATATTTTCACCTGGTTTCACTCTGCAGACCGCACGTCTTGCCACAAAACCAGCCACCTGCCTGACGACTATATTGCCGTGCGCGGTCTCAAGAAGCATCGTGATATGTTCGTTTGATAATGAGGCCTCATTCCTGAAAGCTGCCATGAACTTTCCAGGATAATGCCTGACATCCCTTACAATTCCATCGCAAGGTGATCTGTTCACATGAACATTGAAGGGTGACATGAAAATACTCACCTCGATTGCCTTGCCTTTTAATAACTCCTGCTCATCACATTGACTTATTAAAATTATCTTCCCGTCTGCCGGGGCATAAAACAGATCCCTGCCCTCAGGCGTTACCCTCTCAGGGTCCCTGAAGAAATAGAACATGAATAGAGTCAGAACAAGCGGAATGACGATCATCCACGGACTTCCAAATGCCGCAGTTATGATACTTGCCAGAGCAAATGCGAAAATAAAGGGATAACCTTCAGGAGCGAATTTAAACATGGAATCCGTAATGAGTGACGCGTAATGCGTTATGTGTTTCAATAGAGCACATCTTGCATATTCTTTTACTCATCACGCATCACTTATCACTGTTAACGGTTTTATTATGCCTTTGACTTGTCAACGAGCTTGCCTTTCTTGAGCCAGGGCATCATTTCCCTGAGCTTTGCGCCGACTGTTTCAATTGGATGTTCTGCGCCTTTTCTTGTCAGGGCATTGAACACGGGTTTGTTCGCTTTACATTCAAGGATCCACTCTTTTGCAAATTTCCCTGACTGTATCTCAGAAAGGATCTCTTTCATTTCCTTTTTAGTTCTTTCATCTATCACACGCGGCCCTCTCGTAATGTCACCGTATTGAGCTGTATTGCTTATTGAATACCTCATATTGGATATGCCGCCCTCGTAGATAAGGTCTACGATCAGCTTGACCTCATGAAGACATTCAAAATATGCCATCTCAGGAGAATAACCCGCCTCAACAAGTGTTTCATATCCCGCCATTATCAAAGAAGTCACTCCGCCGCATAATACGACCTGCTCTCCGAAGAGGTCTGTTTCGGTCTCTTCCTTGAAAGTGGTCTCAATGATCCCGGCCCTGCCCCCTCCTATTGCAGAAGCATAAGAAAGCGCAAGCGCCTTAGTGTCCCCTGAAGGGTCCTGATGAATCGCGACGAGGCAGGGAACCCCGCCGCCTTTTGTATATTCTGACCTCACGAGATGTCCGGGCCCTTTGGGCGCAGCCATAAATACGTTCGTATCAGCAGACGGGACTATCTGGCCGTAGTGGATATTAAAACCATGCGCAAATCCCAGATAAGCGCCTTTTTTGAGATTCGGGGCTATTTCCTTATTGAATATATCCGCCTGATATTCATCCGGCAGAAGGATCATTATTACGTCAGCCTCTTTAGCAGCCTCGGCAGGGGTCATCGCCTTAAAGCCGGCCTTTTTGGCCTTGTCCATGCTCGCGCCTTTTCTGATTCCGATTATCACATTCACGCCACTTTCTTTTAAATTGTTGGCATGGGCATGTCCCTGACTTCCATAGCCCATAATGCAAACTGTCTGATCCTTTAAAAGCCCTCGTTTCACGTCTTTATCATAATAGATCTTCATACAACCCCCCTTTTTAAAATTCAAAAATTAAATATTAAAAATCAAAATTATAAACAAAGGCTCAAAGCGGGACTTTGTTCCTTATGAATAATTTTGAATTTTGCTTTTTAATTTTTAATTTTATTTTTTAATTCCTTCCCGGGCAATAGCGACCTTGCCGGTCCTCACGAATTCCTTTATGCCGAATGGCTTGATAAGCTCTATGAACGCATTCATCTTGCCTTCTTCTCCAGTGATCTCTATTGTATAGGTAGTAGGTCCTGAATCAACTATTCTTCCCCTGAAAATTTCCGTAAGTTTTAATAGCTCAAGGCGGTCGGCCTTCCTAGGAGAAACCTTGATTGTAACAATCGTCATGACGGAAATTTGAGGGTCTATGGTCTCGCCTACAGAAATGCTCTCTATGTTATACCCCCTTCCGCTGAAAAGCCCTGAAACCCTTGAAAGAACCCCGAATTTGTTTTCAACCAGCACTGAAATTGTATGCCTCATCCGCCCTCCGGAAAATTCAAAAATTAAATTAATAATCTCCTGCAACTGCCTTTATTCTTAATTGATCCAAAAATACTAAAGCTGTCATTCCGGTCGATACGATTCGATTCCGAGCAGTCCGTTAGCCGGAATCCATGTACTTTAGAAAAGACACTGGATTCCCGCCTGCGCGGGAATGACGGCATAAGCGATTTCCTCGAATCTTTTACAATAGGCCCTATATGAAATTCATTAATTTTTGATTTTTGATTTTTGCATTTTGATATTTTTCTCACTTCACTGCTTTAAGTTTTTTCTCTGTTTTCTCTTCTTCCTCAAACATGATGACCGGCTCGACCTCTTCCGGCTTTATCGCCCTCAGTCCGACAGCGCCGTAGGCCTCAGCGACCTTGACGAAATCAGGATTGCCGGACTCAAGATGTGTATGCGAATAACGCTCTTTGAAGAAAAGTTCCTGCCACTGCCGGACCATCCCCAGATAACCATTATTCAGGATAGCCACCTTAATAGGCAGTTTATTGATAACCGCTGTTGCCAGTTCCTGAATGTTCATCTGAATGCTGCCGTCACCGGCAATGTCTATGACCAGGTCATGAGGACATGCGAACTGAGCTCCGATAGCAGCCGGGAAACCATATCCCATTGTTCCAAGTCCGCCGGAGGACAACCACTTTCTCGGCTTGTCATATTTATAGAACTGGGCGGCCCACATCTGATTCTGCCCCACCTCTGTACAGATTATGGCATTGCCTTTCGTGATCTCGTAGATCTTTTCAACGACAAATTCAGGCTTAATGATGTTTTCATCATACCTGTAAGAAAGCGGCCTTTCCTTCTTCCACTGCTGTATCTGGTTCAGCCACGACTTTCTTATGGCGCTCCACTGCTCCTTTGCCGCTTCATCTTTCAGAAACTTTAATAATTCCTTCAACACAAGTTTTACATCGCCGACTACAGGTATGTCGACCCTGACGTTCTTTCTGATAGACGTGGGGTCAATGTCAAGATGAATTATTTTTGCATGGGGAGCAAATGACGATGTCTTGCCGGTCACGCGGTCGTCGAACCTGACCCCGATGCCCACGATCAGGTCTGCATTCTGCATAGACATATTTGCATAGTAAGTCCCATGCATGCCAAGCATGCCTAATGAGAGGTCGTGAGTGCCGGGGAAGCCGCCGAGCCCCATAAGGGTTGTCGTAACGGGTATATCCATAAATTCCGCCAGTTCCCTAAGCTCTTTCGACGCGTTTGATATAATGACCCCGCCGCCGGCCATTATCACCGGTTTTTTGGCGCGCGCTATCTCTTGCGCAGCCTGTTTTATCATCCACTTATTACCCTCATAGGTAGGGTTATAGCTTCTTATTTTTACCTGCTGGGGCCATACAAAATCAGCCTTGCCTGCTGTAACGTCTTTCGGCAGATCGATCAGGACAGGACCCGGCCTTCCTGTTGACGCAATGTGGAATGCCTCTCTTACTGTCAAGGCCAGATCATTAATATCTTTCACCAGGTAATTATATTTTGTACACGGCCTTGTTATCCCTACTATGTCCGCCTCCTGAAAGGCATCATTGCCTATCAGCATGGTCGGCACCTGTCCCGAGAAAACAACGAGCGGCACCGAATCCATTGATGCGTTTGCAATGCCGGTGACAGTATTGGTTGCGCCGGGGCCTGAAGTGACAAGCGCCACCCCAACCTTGCCGCTGGCCCTTGCATAACCGTCTGCCGCATGCACTGCTCCCTGCTCATGCCTTGTGAGTATAAGCTGGATATCTTTTTCATCATATAGCGTGTCAAAGATGTTAAGGACCACACCCCCGGGATATCCGAAGATATGTTTCACTCCTTCTTTTTTCAGACATTCAACTAATATTTCAGCTCCGCTTTTTTTCATTTAAACCTCAACCTTCCACAGTTTGTCATTCCCTGCTTGTCGCAATGTCTCTCCGCGACTCGCTTCGAGACACGGAATCCATAAGAGCTGGTTTCCTGCTGGAGTTGACCCGTTTCGGGCAGGAATGACGGAAAAACTGTCTGCATTATTGAATAACCTTAATTTTGCATTTTTCATTTTGAGTTTTGAATTTTTAATATTGCCCCAGTATTTGCCGATGTGGCAAAGGCAGCATATCTGGCAAGCCATCCTTTATTGATTTTCGGCCTTGACGGCTTCCATGATGCAAATCTTTTCCTCATCTCCTGGCCGCTTACCAGCAGGTCTATTTTCCTTTTTGGAATATCGATGCTTATTATATCTCCCTTTTTCACGATAGCTATGGGACCGCCTTCCATGGCCTCCGGAGAGACATGGCCTATGCAAGGACCCCTCGTGCCGCCGGAGAAACGCCCGTCTGTGATCAATGCAACTGACTCACCCAATCCCATCCCTGCAATGGAAGCGGTTGCATTCAGCATCTCCCTCATGCCGGGGCCGCCTTTTGGTCCTTCGCAGCGAATAACTATAACATCACCTGCCCTGATTTTACCTGCAAGTATCTCTTTCATCGCGTCTTCTTCAGATTCAAAGACCCGCGCCCTTCCTTTAAATACCATCATCTTCTCATTGACAGCCGTCTGTTTTACTACTGCTCCATCGGGAGCAAGGCTGCCTTTTAAGACAGCTATGCCGCCTTCTTTGTGATATGCCTTGCTTAGCGGCCTTATTACCTCTGCATTGACTATATCTGCACTATCAGCTATTTCATATATTCTTCTGCCTGATACTGTAATGGAATTTTTAAGCTTTGCCCTCAGCCTCTTCAGTACTGCCGGTATACCTCCGGCATATTCAAGATCCTCAAGGTAATCCTTCCCTCCCGGCAGCATATTTGCAATATGGGGTGTCTTTTTGCTTATTTCATCAAACATCTCCAGAGTCACTGATGTGCCTGCTTCATATGCAATAGCCGGAATATGCAAAACAGTGTTTGTAGAACCTCCGAGCGCCATATCCACATTTATTGCATTCTTAAATGACCCGAGGGTCAATATCTTTCGCGGTGTTATATTCTTTTTAACAAGCTCCACTATCCTTGCGCCGCTTTTAAATGCGATCCTGCGTTTCTTTGATGAGACAGCAAGCGAAGTAGCACAGCCGGGAAGGCTCATGCCCAGCGCCTCGGTCACGCAGGCCATGGTATTTGCCGTATACATGCCCTGACACGAACCAGGCCCGG
>JACQXH010000126.1 GCA_016208845.1 Nitrospirota bacterium
CACAGGATATTATACGTTTGGTTATCTCTTTTAAAGGAAATTCGCCTGGAGAGGAAGCAACAACCGAGTTCATAGAGTTTTTAGTAAATCTAAATTTCCTTTTCTCTGAGTCCTCTGTGGTGAAATTCTGTGGTTTCATGTTTTATCCTCTTTTTTTATTCAACTTTTTAAATCACTTTTTACTGATGGTATCCTTCAAGGATTTTAGTCCTTCCGTTTAAGTGATTAAAGATAATTGTATATTCTGCGTTGCCTTTTTGAAGATGCAGGGTTACAGGCTCAGCAGGCCCCAACGGCCCGAATTCCAATAAAAGCTCGCCATCATGGACCTTGCCCAATGACGGTACTATAACATCCTTTATATCAAAATCATTTTCGGTCTTGAAACTCTTTGATTCATTCTCACTCTTGAATCCCCATGCTCTATCAGTAAAATTAATGTTAAAAAAATAGGATTGTTTTTTACTGAGCGCTTCATCATACATGTATCTCAAAGTACTGCTCAAGTGATTAGCACTGTTTTTCAGGGATCCCCTGTCTGTACTCCATAAAGAGGGCATGACCAATGCAGTAATAATAGAGATCAGAAAAATAACTACAACTAATTCAATGAGTGTGAAGCCATGTTTTGAAAAATTGCAATTTGCAAAACTCTTACAGGTCCCAGTTCGTGATATCTGCATTATATCCGTCTCCTCCGGCTGTGCCATCAGCCCCATAGCAGATAATGTCATAATCACCCCGTGAGCCCGGGGATAAGTAAACATAAGGATTATGCCAGGGGTCAGGAGATATCTTCTTTGCCTCCAGATACCCGCCATCTTTGTAGTTGTCCGGAATCTTGCCGGCAGCCGGCTTCTGGATCAGCGCCTCAAGGCCCTGCCCGGTAGACGGATAAAATCCATTATCCATCTTGAAGAGCTTGAGGGCTGTATCAAAATTCCTGATCTGCACCTTTGCCTCGACCACCCTTGCGTCGTCTGTTCTTCCGATAAGCCTCGGGGCCACGATGGCAGCGAGAATAGCAAGAATGAAAAGCACTACCATTATCTCGATGAGAGTAAAGCCCGTTCTTGAATTGCAAGTTATAAATTGAAAACCGGAAAATTTAAATTTATTTATTTTGATATTCATTATTCACTTTCCTTTCTATTCTCTAAATTATAATCACCTAACAAGTGTCATTCCGGCTTGTCCGGAATCTTTCCTTGTTTTGCGATTCCTGACAAGCAGGAAGGATTCCCGACGAGCGGGAATGACAAAAAAACAATCGCTCATTTTAGATTCTATCCTCACATTCTAATCAGTTGATTAAGCTCAAATATAGGCAGAAGAACAGCCAGTACTATGAAACTAACAATGATCCCCATGAACAATATCATGGCCGGCTCAAGAAGGCTTATGGCACGTGAGAGTTTTTTATCAAAATCTGCCTCATAATATGCAGCAGCCCTTTTCAGGGTCTCTGCCAGCTGGCCGCTGTCTTCGCCCGTTGATATCATTTGCAATAAGGTTGGAGGGAATCCTTCCAGGCTGTTTGCTATTCTGGATCCCTGAGAGACCAGTATCTGGGCCGATGCAATTTTGTTCTTTAATACAAGATTGCCAGTTGCATTGGCTGCTGATTGCATAGCGTTTATTACTGAAAGACCGCCATATATAAGGAAAGACATGGTCATGGCAAATCTGGACATGTAAAGGCTTTGCAATATCCCTGAAGGCAAATTAAGCAAAATTGCATCGATCTTCTCTCTGCGGTTCTTTTTGAGCCATCGGTAATAAACCGCAGCGCCTGCGGCCAACAGCATCATTAGCCACCAGAATTTCTGAAATGCCGTGCTTATCCAGATAAGTACCACTGTGATCAGAGGCAGAGTTGCAGACGTGCCTTCAAATATCCTGACGATCTTAGGGACGACAAACGTGAAAAGAAAGGACAGGATGAACAGGCTGATGAATGTCATAAATACCGGATACACGAGGGCAGTCTGTACCTTGTTTTTTATCGTCCTCTGTGATTCGAGAAAATCAGCGAGTTTTGAAAGTACCTCGGTCAGCTTCCCGCTGCTTTCGCCGGCATATACCATGCCCGAATAAAAATCAGGGAAGATCAACGGGTATGCCTGCAGGGCCTTCGCCAGGGCCGAACCGGACAGCAGTCTGTCCTTAATATCTATCAGCATGCCTTTCCACTGGCCTTTTTGTTCAGAGGCGATTGCATCCAGGGCCTCCACCAGTGTGGCTCCTGAATACAGAAGGGTTGAAAGATTTCTCGTGACGTCGGGCAGAACAGATTGAGGGTCTTTCAAAGAGAATATCTTTTTTCGAGATGATAAAGCATCGCCGATCTCTTTGGGGAATATCCCGCCGGCCTTAACTTTTATTGCTGCATCCCTCCTGCCGTCAGCCTCGATTATGCCTTCGGTCTCTGAACCGTCCTGTCTGTATCCTGAGTATTTAAATATGGGCATGATTTTTAAAAAAAGGGCCAAAGTTGCAGAGGCACAAAGGCACAAAGAAA
>JACQXH010000127.1 GCA_016208845.1 Nitrospirota bacterium
AGAGAGAAACCATTATGAAGGTAAAATCGGCTTATTATGATCTTTTAAAGACACTTAAAACAAAAGAAGTGCAGGAACAAATATTGAAACACAAAGAAGAACGCAGGCGCGTGACAGCAGAGCTCCTGAAGGAAGGCATATCAAAGAATGAGGATATACTGCTGGCAGACGCTGAGACATCCGATCAAAGATTGGCTTTATTTAAAACAGAAAACGATATTAATATCAGGAGAAGGGCGCTGAATAATCTGATCTATGCTGGACCTGACACGCAGACTGAGGTAGCTGACAGGCTTGAAAATAAAAAACTCAATGCAGGCTTGAGTGAGAGTAAGGACCTTGCTATAAGAAGCAGAATGGACCTGGCTTCGTTTAATTACGAATTAAAAAGCGCACAAAAAGAAATTGATATTGCTAAAAGCAGTTTTTATCCGAAGAGTTCAATAACTGGTTCTTACACCCGGCAGAAAGAGACCCCACTTTCTTATCCGGATGTCTGGGCGCTGATGTTCAATGTGAAATGGGATATTTTTAATTGGGGAAAGACCAGGTCAGATGTTAACAGGGCAGTGGCTGTCTCGGAGAAACTGAAGAATGAATATGATGCTCTGATCAAAAATATCCTTCTTGAAGTGGAAGACAAGTGGTACAGGGTCAAAGAGGCAGAGGCGCGTGTAGAAGCTAATAAGGACAGATTCATTTATGCGCAGGAACATCATAAAAATGAAGGATTGAAATTAAGTGAAGGCGTCATAAAGCAGGCGGAATTTCTTGGGGCTGAAACAGACCTTGTAAGGAGCAGGAATGAATATATCATCAGTATATATGATTTGAATATTGCCCTGGCTGAGTTTGAATTTGCTATTTCCTCTGATCTGGACCCTTTTGTGCAGACAGAAAAGATTGAGGCGCTGAACACACAAGTTTTAAATGTGGGGAAAAACAGACGTCTATCCGGGGAAATGAATTTTGATAGTGACAGACCTGATGGATCCGGGCTGATACAAATATCTAATGAGGCAAAAAAAGCTGAGACTCTGGATCAGGGTGCTACAATATCTGAACAAAAAGACCCGGCAGACGGAGCAGCTGTCAGAGCTGAACCTGTCAAAGAAGGCAGATACATTGTGCAGGTCGCTTCATTCAGGAGCAATGATCTGGCTGATGATGTTTTGAGAAACCTGAAAAACGATTTTCCCGAGGCCCTGATAATAAAAGCCGGTAATTTCAATAAAGTCAGGATAACCGGGATAAGCACGAGGGAAGAGGGCCTGCATCTGATAAATGAACTGGAGAATAAATTTAAAGTTAAACCCCTGCTGGTCAGGTCAAATTAGAATGAACCTCCCGGCCGCAGAGACAACGGGGCATCCTAAAGTTTCCCCTCCCTTGACGGGAGGGGATTAAGGGGAGGGTGAAAACAACCTTTAAACACCCCGACCCTAACCCTCCCCCGTCAAGAGGGAGGGAAATAGAAGGACACCCCACAGCAGAGATTGTGGGGTGTTGAAAAATTAATTAATGGATCAAGAGGAATTTTATCAAAAGGCCTTTGCAAGAAATCTCGGCCTGTTGTCTTTAGAAGATCAGAAGCGGCTGAGGATTTCGAAGATAGCTATTGCCGGAATGGGCGGGGTAGGCGGGGTGGACCTTATCAATCTGGCCCGTATTGGCATTGGAAATTTCAGCATAGCGGACTCTGACATCTTTGAAATACCCAATATAAATCGTCAATATGGGGCGAATGCAAAGACATTTGATCTCAATAAAGCAGAAGTTATGCGGGATCTTATAAAGGACATCAACCCGTTTGCCGGGATAGATGTCTATAAAAACGGCGTGGACCATGAAAATGCAGCTGATTTTTTAAAAGGGGCTGATGTTTATGTGGATGGCGTAGACTTTTTTTCGTTAGACATCAGAAGGCATTTGTTCAATAAGGCAAGGCAAATGGGCATACCTGCTGTTACGGCCGCACCTCTTGGATTCAGTTCAACTATACACATCTTTACTGCTGACGGCATGAGCTTTGACGAATACTTCGATATGAATGATAATATGCCTTATATCGACAAACTGATCGCATTTGCTGTTGGACTTGCACCCCGCGCATTGCATGTTAAATACATGGACCTTAACCTGGTCAGTCTCAAACAACGCACCGGGCCGTCGCTCGCAATCGCCTGCAATCTTTCGAGTGCACTGACAGCCACTGAAGCCGTCAATCTGATACTGAAGAAAAGGACTGTAAAAGCCGCGCCTTATTATTTTCAGTTTGACCCATACAGGCAAATATATAAAAAGGGTTATATGCCGATGGGCAACAAAAACCCTGTCCAGAGATTTAAAAGGTGGTTCCTGAAAAGGAAAATTCTATCTCTGGGTATTGCATTGGAGTAAAGTCAATTGACCCTTAGCGCTTTATTATCAGAAAGGGCCGGAGAGATCCCGGATAAGGCCTGCATCAAGTTCGAGAAGAAAAAATATACATATTCAGAAACAGACAGGGCGGTCAGTTTAACAGCAGGCGGTCTCAAGGAGCTGGGTCTTATGCCGGGAGAGCGCGTTGCGATCCTCATGGAGAACTGTCCTGAATACATTATCTCTTATTTTGCGATACTCAGGGCCGGCGGCATATCAGTCCCGGTGAATTCTTTCCTGACGACGAATGAGATTTCTTACATCCTGAGCGATTCCGGGTGCAGGATAATAATACTTGGCAAAAAGTATTATTATCATCTGGAGAAAATTATAAGCCAGGTTCCGGGTCTAATTGCAGTGCTGTTTGACGAAATACCTAAAAGTACGACAGAGCCGTATTCAGGGCATGATGATGAGACGGCCGTGCTTCTTTATACCTCCGGGACCACGGGCTTCCCGAAAGGCGCCATGCTGACCCACAGGAACCTTCTGACAAACGCAGAAGCGTGTGACAAAGTCAT
>JACQXH010000045.1 GCA_016208845.1 Nitrospirota bacterium
TATCACCCAAGGACAAGATACTGCTCTTTCTGCCTTTATTCCATTCGTTCAGCTTTACAGTATGCGTTATCCTTCCTGTATATGCCGGTATCAGCATTGTCCTGCTGGCATCTGTTAAACCATTTTCAAAGATCATTAACAGCATATTTATTGACCGGATAACATTATTTGTCGCCATACCGACCGTGTATAATATACTGGCAAACAGGAAAATGCCTGTCCTGTTCAATTATCTGCTAAAATTTATTATGAATATAAGGGTATGTGTTTCAGGCGCAGCGGCGCTGCCGGCGGAAACACTGAATAAGTTTGAAGGGCGCTTCAAGGTCCCTCTTCTCGAAGGTTATGGGCTCACAGAAGCGTCTCCTGTTGTTGCAGTAAATCCGGTTGACGGCATTAGAAAGCCCGGTTCAGTCGGACCGGCCTTGCCCGGGATAGAAGCTGCTGTTGTAGGAGAAGACGGGGAAAGACTTGCTTCGGGTGAGACAGGCGAACTTATTGTCAGAGGACAGAATATAATGAAAGGTTACTTCAACAGGCCTGATGAAACAGCGGACACAATTAAAGATGGCTGGCTTTACACCGGAGATATGGCAAGGATGGATAAAGATGGATACATATTCATAGTTGACAGAAAAAAAGACCTTATTATTGCGGATGGAATGAATATATATCCCAGGGAGGTAGAGGATGTCATTAATAAGATCTCAGCCGTGGAAGAGTGCGCAATGGTTGGAATTCCTGACAGCAGAGGCTCTGAGGTCCCGGTAATGTTTATAAAAAAAAGGGACCACGCCCTGCTCGACGAAGGGGAAATAAGAAATACCTTAAAAGGACGAATAGCATCATATAAAACTCCCAAAAGAATAATTTTCGTTGAAGAATCGATCAAATATTAAAAATCAAAATTAAGGAGTTTTATTATAAATATGACGAAAATTAATCTGGTGCTTGCAGGAGGCGGAATAAGGTTTGGCGCATACATAGGCGCCCTTTATGCCCTGCAGGAAAGCGGCATTGCTATCGATAAAATTGTCGGCATATCCGGCGGGAGCATAATCAGTTCCATGTATGCTGCAGGTTATTCTCTCGACGTCCTGAAAGAGCTCATGCTGGAGATGGACTATGAAAAATTCAAGGATTTCGGCCCGTTGTCTTTAATTTCAGGCATGGGCCTTTATAAAGGACGGCGTCTTGAGAAATGGCTCGACAAACAGCTTGTCGGCAGGACCTTCGCGTCTCCATCTAAAATAGAACATTATATCGTTGCAACAGATGTCCTGAGGGGAAGGCCTGTTATTTTTTCAAAAAAATCTTTTCCTGATCTCAAGGTCTCAAAGGCCATAAGATTTTCCATAGGCATTCCGCTTTTCTATACCTTCAAGAAATTCCATGTCAATAAGGACGAGTTCGGGATCATGATAGACGGGAACATTACCTCTTTTTCTATGGAAGATATGTTTTTTAACGATAAATATAAAACATTAACTTTAAGGCTTGCGACAAGCAAATCTGACTTTGGCAGTTTCCCGGGTAAATTCAGCAGGTTTACTTACGTGTTCAAACTGGTAAAACTATTAATGAATTCCATTGAGAGGGAAAGGATAGGGGGGGACAGGTGGCGCAATACAATAATTATTTTTTCCGGAAGCATTGCATCGACTAAGTTTGATCTTACAAAGCAGGAAAAACTTTTCCTTTTTGAGCAGGGTTATAATCAGGTCAAGGAAAACCTTAAAAAAACCCTGCTTGAAAAATAACAGCATAAATTCATTATAATGCCCTTATCCGCTTTGCGGAATTTAAGTGCCGTGATAACCTGTTTTTATCTGTATTATTGTAAACTATTAACTGAATTAAGCGATTCTTTTTTTGTCATTCCGGCTTGTCCGGAATCTCGAAACGAGTCGAGCCGACTTTCCTTGTTTTGCGATTCCGAAAAAGTTTTCTTAAAATACCCTGTGTCTTCATTGAAGAATAGGTATTAATATTCAATCTGCTTCATGCAAAAAAAAGCATATTTATAAAGAGAACGGCCCATGAGAATCCTTCTGGTTGAAGACGAAAAAAACGTAGCGCGTTTTATAAAAAAAGGACTGACAGAGGAGTTTTATACTGTCGAGGTCGCTGTCAACGGAAAAGACGGCCTGTTCATGGCGTCAAATGCTGCGTATGACCTGATCATATTGGACGTAATGCTCCCTGATATTGACGGAATGGAATTATGCAAAAGGCTGCGCAGCAGCAACATTAAAACTCCGATAATGATGTTAACGGCTGTTGATGCCGTTGAAAGCAAGGTCAAGGGGCTTGATATCGGAGCTGATGATTACCTGACCAAACCGTTTGTATTTGAAGAATTTCTGGCGAGGATCAGGTCATTATTAAGAAGATCGACATCAGGAGAGAATTCCCTGAAAGTAGCTGACCTGACACTTGATCCTGTAAAGCATGAAGTATGGAGAAAAGAAAACAGGATAGACCTGACATGGAAGGAATTTGCGCTGCTTGAATATTTAATGAGGAATCAGGACAGGATTGTATCAAGGACCAGGATATTTGAGAACATATGGGGTTATGATTCAGACGCGTCATCCAATGTCGTAGATGTATATGTCAGTTATCTGAGGGACAAAGTTGACAAGAATTACATGCCGAAACTTATTCACACCATCCGCAATGTCGGATATGTACTGAAAGACGAGAGTTAGATGCTATTCTCTGTTTCTGTGAAAGACAAATGATAATTGCAACCCATCGAGGAAGGCTTATACTCTTATATTCGTTAGTTACATTTCTGCTGCTGTCAGGATTTTTTTACGGCCTCTATCTCATAGCAGTCAATAATATAAATGTACTGACAGATGACATACTGCTTCACACAGCTCAAGAAAAAATTGCTGAGTTCAGGAACGACCCTAAAAAATACTCACCCGGCGAAGTTATTGAAGTAATGGGGAAGAGTTATTTCAAGGTCATCAAAACAGACACCGGGATCCTTCTTAAATCCATATCCATGCCTCAGCAAGAGCCTTTCCTTCGCGATGAATTCTTCCAGGAGGTCCTGCGAAAAGGCCGTATCTATAAAACTGCTCAGACACCTGCCGGAAATATCAGGATCCTCTTTGTTCCGGTCGATGAGAAAAATATGTTCCAGCTGTCTCTGCCTTTGACTACTCAGGAAGATCTTTTAAGAAAGACAGGGTCTTTTCTGACAAGCGCACTGTCTGTCATTTTCCTTTTATCGTCTATTGCAGGCTGGATACTCGCGGACAGGGCGGTTAGGCCGGTCATTAAAATAACCCGGGATGCATATAATATAGCGCATAAGAACATCCGTGAAAGATTAGATGTCGAGAACAAGCCAATGGAATTCTCGAATCTTTCACTTGCATTTAATACTATTCTGGACCGGATAGAACGGTTTGTTGAAAGTCAAAAAAGGTTCACTACAGATATTTCCCATGAAATTCGTTCTCCGCTGACAGCTATCAAGGGCCATATAGAAGTCACTTTACGGCGAAAGCGCAACACTGAAGAATATGAAGAAAGCCTGAGGAATATCCTTGAAGATGTGGACCGGGTCATACTTATCGCCAATAATCTGCTTTTTTTGACGAAGACTGATATAGAGGCAGTTGAACTTAATCTGAGTGAATTTAACATGGCCCGGCTGCTTCAGAGAATTATTGCACAGAAGAAACACGTTACGGAAGAAAAGAAAATAACTGTAAACGATAACCTGCATGAGGTTATGTTTTATGGGGATGAAGTGCTTCTCAGTCAATTGTTTTCAAATCTTATTGATAACGCAATTCACTATACGCCTGTCGGCGGAAGCATTGATCTTAAGAATATGAAAATGGACGACGGATTGAAAATCTGCGTTAAGGACACCGGCGTCGGGATACCTTCAAATGAAATTGAAAAGATCTTTGCCCGTTTTTACCGGGTCCGCCGCAATCTGAGCATGAATGAGGCAGGCAGCGGGCTCGGGCTCTATATAAGCCGCTGGATCGCTGAGGCTCACGGCGGAAATATTACTGCAGTAAGCGAATTAGATAAAGGAAGCGAGTTCTGCGTCCATCTGCCGCTCATTGATCACCAACCCAAATAATGCAATTCACCACAGAGGACTCAGAGGAAGACACTAAGTAGAGTCTGTTTATAAACTGCCATTTTTTATTTTTGTCATACCCGAAGTCTGTAATCGGTATCCATGGTTCGACAAGCTCACCATCACAACTGTCACCCTGAGCCTGTCGAAGGGTGGATTCCCGCTCATCCCGAAGCATCGGGAGGGAATGACGGGTTAATGTCGAGTTTATAAACAGACTCTAAGTAATAAAAGAATAAAGGCAGATTTTTACTGCTTTTCTCTGTGATCTCTGTGGTTTCTTTAAAGCACTTTTGGGGTAAAATAATATTAAAAAATCTTAATATTGTTTTAAGATTACCTTAATCTTCTTAATTTATAATAATACATGAAAATGACGCTGATGTCGGAAATTCTTAATGTCTGTCAGTAAAACGTACAGCTGTATATGGATGTATTTATTGAAAATGCTTTAAAAACAGGTAATTGTAAATTGGCATTGAAATTGCAGTTAAATAGAATAAAATTTACAGATAGTTATCACATGAGAAAAGGCGGCAAGAATTGTTAACATACAAAAAGGTTGAGACAGAGGAAGAAATGTTAGAGGTATACAACCTTCGCTTTAAGGTTTATTGTCAGGAAAGAGGCTTTGAACCGGAAACGTCTTATCCCGATAAAAGAATGCAGGACGAATATGATGCTCATTCAATTCATTTCATTGCCAGAATAGGCAATGAAGCTGTCGGCACTTCACGCGTAATATTAGATAATCCAATTGGATTCCCCATTGAAAAATATTGCAGTATAACTACGTCGATTAAGGAATTGAAAAGAGAACAGACTGTAGAGGTTTCGCGTGTGGCGGTAAGTAAGGAAATTATCAAATCCAATGGATATAACAGACGGGGAATAATTCTCGGTCTTATCAGGGAAATGAGTATTGAAACAAGAAAGTTAGGGATAATCTATTATTATGCGGCAATGACAAAGAGCCTTCAAAAACTTCTTAATAAATGCAACATAACCTTTTTTCAAATCGGCCCAGAGGTTGATTATCATGGCCTGAGGGCCCCCCACTTCTCTTCTTTGGGGCATGTAGAAAAAGGACTGATAATTAATAAAATGGCTTTGAGTTTAGTTAATGATGTGCCGGAAAGCAGTACTCAGTTCATGCCGCACGTTCCCGCTTTTGTTGGTTGATCCAGATAATAAGGGAACCACAGAGAACACAATTCCAATCTGCAACGCCTTATAAACACAATGAATCGATGGTATGATTAAGATGGCATACCTCTTTTTGTCGGAATCGATTGCTTCGCAACAATTCAAATCTTTTCGGTTCATATTATTAACGATATTTTGCAACTGCATGAATTTCTTTTTTATCTGACAAATTCAGGAACTGCACGCCTTATGGCCCTGGCAGATGGCTCACTGGCAGTGCCTATCCGAAAGGCCATAATCAACGCATCATTATCTTTCATGGGGCACATCTTGCGGAGCTCTTTATTG
>JACQXH010000123.1 GCA_016208845.1 Nitrospirota bacterium
GAAATGGGCGGGGAAGACTCAAAATTCATATTGCTTGACAAAGGGAAGATAGAAGAATTCTCCATGAACTCTGTATGCGCAGCCGGAACCGGTTCTTTTCTCGATCAGCAGGCTGAAAGGCTCAGGCTGAGCATTGAAGAGTTTGGTGATATAGCATTAGAATCAAATAATTGCCCCCGCATAGCAGGACGATGCAGTGTCTTTGCAAAGTCCGACATGATCCATCTTCAGCAAATAGCTACTCAATTGAAGGACATTGTTGCAGGACTGTGCTTTGCTGTCGCAAGGAATTTCAAGGGCAGCATATGCAAGAATATGACGCTGCCTCTGCCCGTAAGCTTCCAGGGGGGTGTCGCAGCCAACAAAGGCGTTGTAAGGGCATTTAAAGAGGTGTTTAACCTTGATCGCATAATCATTCCTGAACATTTTGCACTGATGTCTGCAATCGGTGCAGCCCTTAAGAACATTGAACAGGGCGTTAATAACCGCTTTGACCTAAAAAAGCTCCAGGAGGTTATACAGGCCCGGAAAAATGATGAGAAGGGTTATGAACCGCTCAAAGACAGTAACGGGTTAGGAGTTACGAGTAATGAGTTAAAGACCAAGGACTTGTCACTTGTCACTTGTCGCCCGTCACTGCCTTTGAATGCTTATCTTGGAATAGACATTGGTTCGATAAGCACAAATCTCGCTGTATTGGACGAAGAAGGAAATCTGCTCGCAAAAAGATATCTTATGACAGCGGGCAGGCCTATAGAAGCGGTGAGACAGGGGCTTGCTGAGATCGGTCAGGAGATAGGGGATAAGGTTAAGATCATCGGAGCAGGCACTACCGGCTCCGGACGTTATATGATTGCTGATTTTGTGGGCGCAGACATCGTCAAGAATGAGATCACTGCCCAGGCCTGTGCTGCAATAGATATCGACAACGAAGTGGATACGATATTTGAGATCGGCGGACAGGATTCGAAGTATATCTCGATCAGAGACGGCATTATCGTTGATTTTGAGATGAACAAGGCGTGTGCTGCAGGCACCGGTTCTTTCCTTGAAGAGCAGGCTGAAAAACTCGGCATAAAGATAAAAGAAGAGTTCGGCAGCCTTGCCTTCAGGTCTCAGTCCCCTTCATGTCTTGGAGAAAGATGCACGGTGTTCATGGAAAACTCGCTTCTTTCGAGACAGCAGCGGGGCGTGCCCAGAGAGGACCTCGTCGCAGGACTTTCTTATTCAATAGTTCAAAACTACATCAACAGGGTGGTCGGGGAAAAACCGGTCGGCAAGAAGATATTTTTCCAGGGAGGGGTTGCTTTTAACAGGGCTGTTGTAGCTGCCTTTGAAAGATATCTTGATAAAAAAATAATTGTGCCTCCGAATCATGATGTTACCGGCGCCATAGGCATGGCGATAATAGCGAAAAGACGTATGAAAGACCGTAACGCGTTACGAGTAACGGGTAACGGGTTGAATACTGAAGAGCCACCGCAAGTCACTTGTCACTCGTCACCTGTCACTAAATTCAAGGGGTTTGACCTTTCAAAAAGAAATTATGAGATAAAATCCTTTGAGTGCAAGGGCTGTGATAACCACTGCGAGATAAACAAGGTTGAGATAGAGGGAGAAAAGGAGTCTCTTTTTTACGGCAGCAGATGCGAAAAATATGACGTAAAACGAAGCAAAAAATATACATATGCCCAGGCGGCAACCTCTGAAAATGATTTTTATGATGCATTTGCTGAGAGAGAGTATCTGCTTACAAAGGCGCATAATGAATACGGGGCAAGGGACAAGTCGATACGACTCGATTCCGAGGGGCAAGTCGATACGACTCGTTTCCGAGGGGCAAAGGGGAAACGCATCGGGATACCGAGGATATTTTTCTTTCATGATTTTCTCCCTTTCTGGAGCACGTTTTTGTGGGAACTGGGATTTGAGGTAGAGGTCTCGAGCGAGACCAATAAACAGATAATTCACAACGGTGTCGAGAGTATCCTGTCTGAAAGTTGTTTCCCTCATAAAGTGGCGCATGGACATACAAAGGACCTTATAGATAAGAAAGTTGATGCTATACTTATGCCGAGTTTTATCGATTTCAACAGCCATAACTAGACAATGCGCAGCCTTGCGTGCCCGTATGCTCAGACGATCCCATACATTACAAATGCCGCTTTTAAGGAAAATAGTGTTAAGATGCTAAGGCCTGTGATAAACTTCGAGGCAGGTACCGGCAAGATCTTAAAGGAAATACATAAATCCCTCAGGCCCTTCCGCATTTCACTCAGTTCGATCAAAAAGGCCTATATCCAGGCTGAAAAAGCGCAGGAAGAATTTATCTCGGCCATTAAACTCAGGGGCAGGAAATTATTAAGCGCGATAAATAAAAAAACGATTGTCATAGTTGGTCGTGCATACAATTCATTTGACCCGGGTGTGAACCTTGAGATCCCCAGGAAACTGTCAGACCTTGGCGTGTTTTCATTCCCGATGGACTATCTGCCTATGGAAATAATAGACATAACCGGGACCTGGCCTAACATGTACTGGCGTTCAGGGCAAAACCTTTTGAGGGCTGCTGAAATAATCAGGGATAATCCAAACCTCTTCGCCCTGTACATCGGTAATTTTTCCTGCGGTCCTGATTCTTTCATTCACAGGTTCTTTAAAGAAACGATGGGCGCCAAGCCTTTTCTTCAGATAGAGATCGACGAGCACAGTGCTGACGCAGGGGTAGTAACGAGGTGCGAGGCGTTCCTTGACAGTATTGAGCAGCGGGACTCGAGTTCACATTCCGGGAGCGAAAGAAGAGAAAAAGTCCTGCAACCCCGGAGAACAAAGGCTTCTTCACTGGCAAAACGTATTGTATATATCCCCAGGATGTCGGACCATACTTTTGGGATTGCATCGGCATTTGAGTCGTGCGGAGTTGACGCCGAGGTTATGGGTGCGCCTGATACTGAGACAGTAAAAATTGGAAGACGTTTTGTTTCAGGCAAGGAGTGCTACCCATTTCTTATTACGACCGGGGATATGGTAAAAAAGGTTTTCTCACAGAATTTTGAACCCGAACGGACCGCGTTCTTTATGCCTTCGGGTTCAGGGCCGTGCCGTTTCGGGCAGTACAATGTCTTCCATCGTCTTGTGCTCGATAAGATTGGACTTTCCGAGGTGCCTATTTTTTCGCCCAATCAGGATGCATCTCTGTATAAAGAGCTTGGGATCGTCGGCGACGATTTTGCAAGGCATGCGTGGAGGGGGATCATAGCAACGGAAATTTTGATCAAATGTCTGCACGAGACCAGGCCCTATGAAAATAACAAAGGGGAAACAGATGAGATCTACAAAGAATATCTGTTCAAAGTCAGCAGAATGGTCAAGAGCCGAAATGGAGCGCTTGACGAACTTATGCGAGAGATCTGCAGGAGTTTCGCAGGCATACCGAAGACCGGCGGCAGGAAGCCTCTTATAGGTCTTGTAGGAGAGATATTTGTCAGACATAACTCTTTTTCAAACGAGAATGTCATAAGAAAGATTGAGGAACTTGGCGGTGAAGTGTGGCTCTCGCCTTTTGGGGAATGGATCTCTTACCTTAATTTAGTGTCATTGCGCAGGGCAGTTACTAAATGGCAGACCAATTTATTCTCTCATGATAATATTCAGAATATTCTGAGCGTTTTACTGACGCGGTTCGTTCAGAAAAAAGTCGAGCATAAGTTCGCAAAACCATTCAAGGGATTTCTCAGAACTCTCGGGGAACCATCAACAGAACACCTGCTCAATCAGGCTTCCCCTTATCTTGATGATTCATTCGAAGGCGAGGCCGTTTTAAGCATCGGCAAGTCTGTGGACTATGTAAAAAACAGCGCTTCAGGTATAATTAGTGTCATGCCTTTTGGCTGTATGCCCGGCACCATCGTAAACGCCCTGCTGAAGGGATTGAAACAGGACTACGGCATTCCGTGTCTCAGCATCGCTTACGACGGGTCTGAGTCTACGTGTTCTGATATACAGATCGAGGCCTTTATGCATCAGGCGAAGGAATATAATATACAGTATACAGAAAACAGTAGACAGTAAACATAAGACAGCAATAATATCTTTTTTTGTTTTACCTTGTTTGCTGACTGCCGACTACTGTTTACTATCTTTAAGAAGGAGGTAATTGAATGGGCAGTGTTGTCAAGTGGCGTAAAAAGAAGATGAGCAAGCATAAACACAAGAAGCTTCTCAAAAAGACAAGACATCAAAGACAGAAGTAAGAGCGGGGTATATTTTTTCTCCTGCCCCGGATAATTCCTTCGGGGCAAAAGTCGTGCCTCTGTAATTAAGAAACCATGCCTTATACGGAAACCAAAGTTCAGTGTTCGGATAGAACAATTGACAAAGCGTACGCCTTGTCCTTATCAGAACTCAAGGGACATGAGGTCTTTGATCTGTTTGCCATGTCAAATTCTGCAAGGATCAGATGCCGGGGCAACAAGGTAGATCTGTGCTCTATTGTCAATGCGAAGTCAGGGGCCTGCCCTGAGGATTGCTCTTTTTGCCCCCAGTCTTCGTGAAGCCTCACTGATATTGAAATATATCCTTTGCTGGCAAAGGAAAGGATCCTTGAAGCCGCTGCCGCGGCAAGAGCGAGCGGAGTAAAGCGATTTTGCATAGAGACCAGCGGCAAAAAAGCATCGGAAGAAGATTTAAGAGAGGTCTGCGGTTATATCTCTGAGATCAGGGATATGGGGCTTCTTCCCTGCGCCACGCTTGGCCTGCTCAAAGGATCGGAGCTCAAAGATCTGAAAAATGCAGGTCTTCACCGATATCATCATAATCTGGAGACGTCAGAGGCTTTTTTTAAGGAGATTTGCACAACTCATACATTCAGTCAGAAGATAAAAACAATTGAAGCGGCAAAGGCGGGTGGTCTTTCTGTCTGCAGCGGAGGTATTTTTGGGCTCGGCGAAACCTGGGAAGACAGGATCGACATGGCGTTTGCCCTCAGAGATTTAAATGTGGATTCGGTGCCGATCAATTTTATTACGCCCATAAACGGCACGCCTTCAGGAGACCGCGAATTATTAGCTCCGATAGACGCATTGAAGATAATAGCTATTTACAGGCTTATTCTTCCTGACCGCGAGATCAGGGTTTGCGGAGGAAGGCCTGTTACTCTCAGAGACCTGAATTCGCTCATTTTCATGGCAGGCGCTGACGGCCTCTTGATCGGGAATTATTTGACAACCTCGGGCAGAGATCCTCAGGAGGACATGCGGATGATCAAGGACCTGGGTATGGAGATATAAATGTCCAGGGACCGTAATTACAGCGTAAGGATGAGGGCCTCAAGGCTGGGCATACATATCTCCGGCGCTGAAGGGATCTATGTGAATGAGGATGTTATCAGGATGGTCCAGAAATATTCTGAAAGGGCCTTTACCCATGAGAAGGGCAGGGCGGATGAAATTCATATCACGGTAGAGGAGCTCAAAAAGAAGCCCAAGACCATATCTTCTCTTTCGCTTTGTACGCTCGACACAAAAAATCCTGCATCAGCAAAAAAATCCGCGATTGAAATACTGACCAGGGTCGGCATTACGGATAGGGCTGTAGAAGAGGCATTCAAAGCCCTCAATATCGGCATCAGCATGAGAGGGGCGATGCTGATGGGCATAGAAGGGGTCAGGCTTGAACCGGATCTTCTGCGCGGAGTTAGGGTAACACGGATGGGCCTTACAAAAAAGAGTGCGGGCATTCTTTCCAGCAAGCTAAGCAAACTCAACCTCAATAATGACACTGTTAAAGAGGCGCTGATCCTTTCGAGCAAGGTGAATAATCATCCCATGGTGATCGGGGAGCTTTGCATATCTGATGACCCGGGTTATACTACAGGATACATTGCCACCCGCAGGTATGGCTACATCAGACTGCCTCATATAAAAAAACGCGGTATCCCTTATGGCGGCAGGGCTTTTTTCATTACAGGCGGTGAAATA
>JACQXH010000124.1 GCA_016208845.1 Nitrospirota bacterium
CCGCCGAATATAAAGATATCAATGGGAACGCCCTCAGGCCTTTCCCAGTCTTTGCAGATCACAGGACATTGAGCCGCAGGGGCTGTGAACCTCGCGTTAGCATGAGCGGCATCTTCAGTGCTCTCAGGTGTCCAGTCGCGCCCCTTCCAGTCTATCGCGTGAGAAGGCTCGTCCCCGTCCATTCCTTCCCACCATACATCTCCGTCATCGGTCAGGGCACAGTTAGTGAATATTACATTTTCCTTCAATGTGTCCATGGCCATCGGATTAGTCCCGTAAGAAGTGCCCGGGTCCACACCGAAAAAACCGTTCTCAGGATTGATCGCGTAAAGCCGTCCGTCCTTTCCGGTCTTCATCCAGGCGATGTCATCTCCTATGCATTCACATTTCCATCCCGCTACAGACGGCTTCATCATCGCCAGATTGGTCTTGCCGCATGCAGAAGGAAAGGCGGCTGCGATGTGATACTGCTTCCCTTCCGGATTTGTCAGCCTGAGAATAAGCATATGCTCGGCCATCCAGCCTTCGCGCCGCGCCATTGCAGAGGCAATTCGCAGCGCCAGACATTTCTTCCCGAGCAGGGCATTGCCGCCATAGCCCGAACCATAGGACCATATGAGGTTCTCTTCCGGGAAATGACTGATATATTTCTTGTCAAGAGGAGCGCACGGCCAGGTTGTATCTTTTTGTCCGGGGGCAAGAGGTGCGCCGATCGAATGAAGGCAGGGGATGAATTCGCCGTCAGTGCCTAATAATTCCATGACACGGGAGCTCACACGCGTCATAATGTGCATATTTACGACAACATAAGGGCTGTCTGATATCTCGATGCCTATCTTTGACATCGGTGACCCAATGGGGCCCATTGAAAATGGTATGACATACATAGTGCGCCCTTTCATGCAGCCCCTATACAGATCAAGCATGGTCTTTTTTAGCTCATCAGGACCAAGCCAGTTGTTAGTAGGCCCTGCCTCGTCCTTTGAACGTGTGCTGATATACGTGCGGTCTTCGACCCGTGCCACGTCGCTTGGATCAGAGCGGAAGAGGAAACTGTTCGGCCGCTTTTTGAGAGGTATGGCAATGCCGGCTTTCAAAAGCCTTTCGATCATTTGGGCATATTCCTCTTTTGTCCCATTGCAAATATAAATATCATCCGGCTGGCACAAATCAGCCGCTTCCCTGATCCACTTGCTGAGTATTTCATTCTTCACAGTAACGTTCATATATCTCTCCTTAAAGTATTTGAGATTAAATTATGAGACTTTTTAAATTTTATTCAGGGGAAAAAGGAACGGCTATGACTCACATGCCAATCACTTATTTTTCAATATAATTATACATATTGTTTCAGAATAAAATCTATATGCTGAAAGGAATTATTTTAAGCGAAGTGATTAAATATTAACTGATTTGATAAATTTATATAATCAAAATAACTTATGTCAATTTCCATAAAAATAAGGTATAATTTTTACAGTTATCCGGAAATCATAAAATTATTTACATTTGACGCTATCATTGAGGATATAGGAGATTGCAGATTATGCAGAGACAAAATTATAAAATTCTATTGACAATATTTCTTCTAACAAACTTTTATACTGAAGACATATTAGCCCAAGGGGCTAATAGTTACGGTTCTCTCAGTCCTGCTACGGCAATAAAAACACCATTAGCTGTTTTTCCAAAGAAGGGTCCACAGTCAATCATGCAGTACAAATGGTCCCCCAATGATGTCATTAATATCTTCAATACGAACGGGTTAGAAGTTAAAGACATTAAACCACTCACAGCCGATGATTACAGTTCCATCCCTGCAAAAGCAAAGGAAGCAATAAAGTTTATCATTTCATCCGACCATGCAGAGGGATGTATACTTAGTTTTGAACGCAGATATGATATGGATAAAATAACGGATCACTATCGGACATTAAATAAGAAAAACAAACTTTATTCATGGACATTTCTAAAGGACAATGTTCTGGTTGTACTTAAAGGCGAAGTGCCTGAGGTAAAAGCACGATTGTATGAGGATGCTTTAAAGAAACTGAAGAAATAAAGAGTAGCTTACCTTGCGCTGGAGTTGATCGAGTGCCACGTGACGCTGTTCAGCAGCTAAACTGAACATTCTTTATAGAGAGCAGTAAAAAAAGACGGTGATTTTATTATTTTATTCAAGAAAGATCCTCTGACCATTGGAACTTATTGAAAGTATTAAAAGCCGATGGGGGGAATCGAACCCCCGACCTACTGATTACGAAATAGTTTTAGGCGCTTCTTAACTTATCAATCTTTACCCATAATATTAATAATCAAGAATTTTCAGTTATAACAGTCGTCTGCTTTACCGGAATTTACTTTAGCAATTAGCACAGATTTAGCACAATGGGGCTGACAGTATTATCCCTTCCCTTCTTCTGTCCGGCATACAAATACTTATAATTTCATAATACCTGTTTTTTCTTGATTTTTCTATTAACTTAGAGGATAATGATTCCATAAACTAAACCTGATAATTATAGACTGCCTTAGATATAACGATGATAAGAAAAACAATTCTCCTTTATTCAATATTATTATTCACAGGCTGTGCGATTACTCCATACAGTAGATATTACAATGACCTAACCGGCGGTGCGGATTTAACCCAAAATAAGAATGTTGTTCTCCCCACCTCCAATCCTGGTTTAGTTAGAGGGACAAATATTCAAGCTGATTTAGAAAAAATGATAGAGGATGGCTATTTTCTTATTGGATATTCTTCTTTTAATAGCGGGGCAATTGATGAGGGAAATGCAATTTATCAAGGAATCAGAGTGCATGCATCAACAGTTATGATTTACAGTCGTTACACTAATACCATATCTGGCAATTTACCCTTAACATTACCGGACAACAAAACCCTAACGACTTATAGTTCAGGAAATATTCATAGTTCTGGAAACATATACGGATATGGAGGCAGTGCCTTTTATTCAGGGAATGCAAATTATTCAGGGTCATCAACGACTACAATATACGGAACAAAAACCATGTATTTACCTTTTAGTGTTGATCGGTACGATTACTTAGCTGTTTATTATGGAAAAACTAAAGGCACTATTTTAGGAGCACATGTTACAGATATTTCACAAGATGATAGGAAAGAGTTGCAAAGCAATAAAGGCGTAAAGATATCTTTAGTTGTTAAGAATTCTCCTGCATATAATAATGATTTTTTCAGAGGAGATATTATCAGAAGAATAAACAGCGTAGAAATAAACGATGTAAAATCGTATTATGATAATATTCTAAAGTTTGCAGGACAAAAGGTAAGATTTGAAATCATTAGAAATGGCAATGTTTTATTTAAAGACAGAATATACTATTTTTAGTTGAAATTTAAAAGAGTGGCTCCCCCGTGGCATAATCCACGGTAACCATTATGAAAAAGAAAGGAGCCACAGATGAAGGAAAACACAAGGAAGAGGAAAAAAGCAAGATTTGGAATTGAG
>JACQXH010000046.1 GCA_016208845.1 Nitrospirota bacterium
ACCGAGGGAAGGGCCCCTTCCATCCCGGCAACGACAACAATTACACGGGACTCTTTCATAAGTTCACTGTTATCCATCAGCCTGTGCAGTCCTGCAACCCCGACATCATAAACTGTATGCACCTTACTGCCGAGAAAAGAAGCGGTCACAGAGGCCTCCTCTGCTACAGCCATGTCAGATGTTCCTGCGGTCAAGACGAGTATATTGCCTCTCTTCTTTTGTTCTTCTCCGATTGAGATCATGCCCGACGCAGGATGAAATACGGCGTTTTTGATCTTAAGGGAATTGAATATCTTTTCCGAGGCCCTTGAAATCAGAAAACTCCTGCTCTTTTTATACATGGCCCGTGCTATTTGAACCACCTGTTTTTCTGTTTTGCCTGCGGCAAAAATTACCTCAGGCACGCCCTGCCTAAGATGCCTGTGGTGGTCGATCTTCGCAAAAGAGATGTCTTCATATGGAAGATGCTTGAGTTTTTTGAGAGCTTCTTCAACTGAGATACGGTCTGCTTTCAGTGAGTATAAAGTTTGTTTAAGTTTCTTAGTGTCCATAAAATATTTTTCTCCATTGCCGTCATTCCGGCTTGTCCGGAATCCTCCTTGAACACTCCCTATTCAGAACAAAGATTACCGACAAGCGGGAATGACAAAAAATAAAAAACATTCTTTTCAAAACTCCGATTTCAAAGCGCGGTTCATAAGCATCTTTACAGCCCCGGCAGGATCCTTGCCTTTGTACAACACTTCATGAACCTGTTCAACTATGGGCATTTCTGCGCCATGCCTTCGGGAAAGCTCATAAGCTGAAAGCGACGTAGCTACCCCTTCAGCAATACTCTTAGTAGAAGATAATATCTCATTGAGCTTAATGCCTTTCCCAAGATTTACACCAACAGAATAATTTCT
Organism: Nitrospirota bacterium; assembly: GCA_016208845.1. Classification (GTDB taxonomy): domain Bacteria; phylum Nitrospirota; class Thermodesulfovibrionia; order UBA6902; family BMS3Bbin08; genus JACQXH01. The sequence goes on from JACQXH010000046.1 coordinate 906, forward strand.
TGATAATGCACCTGTGCATGTCAGTACAAGGTCGCCAAGCCCGCTCAGTCCTGAGAAAGTCATCGGGTCGGCCCCCATGGCCCTGCCCAGTCTTTTGATCTCGGCAAGTCCTCTTGTAATAAGGGCGGCCCTTGCATTATGGCCCAGGCCGAGCCCGTCCGATATGCCTGATGCTATTGCAATGACATTCTTTAAGGCGCCGCCGAGCTCTACTCCAAGCACATCATTATGGGTATAGACCCTGAAGTAGTTAGTATTGAAAATCTCCTGCAGATCATGCCCGATATCAGGGCTTTTTGTTGCTAGCGTTACAGCTGTAGGGAGTTTATTTGCGACTTCCTTTGCAAAACTCGGCCCTGAAAGGACCGCAGCATCCCTGCCTGTCAGCTCCCCAAGTATTTGAGATACGGTCTTGAGGCTTTCCTGTTCAATTCCCTTTGAAGCGCTCACTAAAAAAGCATCTCTTGAAATATGATCGGCTGCTGTTTTAAATATTGTGCGGGTAAATTGGGTCGGAATGACATTTACTATGCAGGAAGCATTATTCACCGCATCTTTTATGCTCTGCGTGGCCACTAGCCCGGCGGACAGAGGAACTCCGGGCAAATAAATACTGTTCAAATGCGAACTGTTTATCTCGTCAACCAGCCTTTCTTCAAAGGCCCAGAGGATCACTTTATGTTTTTTCTCCGCGAGAAGATTGGCAAGGGTCGTCCCCCAGCTTCCGGCACCTATTACTGAAATATTGCTCATAAATTTTCCCGTGCTGATCCAGAATACAGGATGCAAGATTCAGGACTCCAGCTATTTGTTTTTATCATGTATCGTGTATCATGGATCTTGAATCTATTTTTTTAAAGTCTTCTCAACCTTCGCCCAAGTATCTTTTAAAGAAACTGTCCTGTTGAATACAAGCCTGCCGCCGGATGAATCCGTATCAACACAGAAATATCCCATCCTCTCAAATTGATATTTGCAGCCGGGTTTTGCGCCCGTGAGAGATCGTTCAAGCTTGCAGCCTGATAATATCTCCAGCGAATTAAGATTCATAATGGATCTGAAATCCTTGCCCTCTTCCACGTCATCAGGGTCCGGTTGTGTCAATAAGTAATCATACAAACGGGCTTCTGCATCTATTGCATGGTCAGCAGAGACCCAGTGAATGGTTGCCTTTACCTTGCGTCCGCCAGGCGCATCGCCTCCTCTGGTAGCAGGGTCATATGTGCAGTGCAATTCTTCAACCTCTCCGGTTTTATCGTCCTTCACAGTGTGTACACATGTAATAAAATATGCGTACCTCAGACGGACCTCCCGTCCCGGAGCAAGACGGAAAAACTGCTTGGGCGGGTCTTCCCGAAAATCATCTTTCTCAATATACAGCACCCGTGAAAAAGGAACTTTTCGTGTCCCCATGCCGGGGTCTTCCGGATTATTTACCGCATCCATTTCTTCTGTTTTATCTTCAGGATAATTAATGATGACCACCTTGAGCGGACGGAGCACTGCCATGACACGCGGAGCAGTTTTATTAAGATCCTCACGTATGCAATACTCAAGAAGCGCGATATCCACAACACTATCCCTCTTGGCAACGCCTATACGCTCGGCAAAGTTCCTTATGGCTTCGGGTGTATAACCCCTTCTGCGCAGGCCCGAAATGGTGGACATACGGGGGTCATCCCATCCTGTTACAAAGCCGCCTTCGACAAGTTGTATGAATTTCCGCTTGCTCATAACTGTGTAACTCAGATTGAGCCTGGCAAATTCAATCTGCCGGGGATGACACTCAACTTTCAATTCATCAAGAAACCAGTCATAGAGGGGACGGTGGTCCTCAAATTCAAGAGTACATATCGAATGAGTTATCCCTTCTATCGAGTCAGAGATACAATGCGCATAGTCGTACATCGGATAGATGCACCACTTATTGCCTGTCCTGTGATGATCTGCATGGAGAATGCGGTACATCACAGGGTCACGCATATTTATGTTGCCTGAGGCCATGTCGATCTTTGCCCGAAGCGTGCGTGAGCCGTCAGGAAATTCTCCTGCCCGCATGCGCTCAAACAGATCAAGATTTTCTTCAACAGTACGACCGCGGTACGGGCTTTCTTTCCCCGGCGCTGTCAAAGTGCCGCGGTACTCCCTCATCTTATCAGCGCTCAGATCACAAACATACGCCTTTCCCTTCCTGATAAGGTCCAAAGCGCATTCGTAAAACCTCTCAAAATAGTCCGAGGCGTAGTACATCCTGTCCTGCCAGTCGAAACCGAGCCAGCGAACATCCTGCTGGATAGACTCTACATATTCAACTTCCTCTTTGGTAGGGTTAGTGTCGTCCATCCTGAGATTACAGAGCCCGTTGAAGTCTTTTGCAATGCCGAAGTTGAGGCAGATCGATTTCGCATGGCCGATATGCAGATGGCCGTTCGGCTCAGGCGGAAACCGCGTATGGACACGGCTATTATTTTTTCCTGTCCTCAGGTCTTCCTTGATGATGTCCCTGATAAAATCAGAGGGACGGTTGAAGTCAGGTGTTGTCATAAGAAGAATATTTTAGCACATCCAGCCAAGTCCTAACCTGCATTATCTTAAATCAGGAGCAGGCATGGATAAAAACATATTTTGCGATACCTTGGCGATAATATTATAAACACTGTCCGCAGTAAAATGGCGCCAAAGATCTTTCTAATTAATCATATCGCATTAAAGATGTTTGTTAGCCATGCCTGCTCCTGAAAAAATCTATAAATTAAGAGGGCTGAATAATGATGATCCAAAACGATCACACATTTATTGCTCGTATTGCAGTCTCCAGTCTTTTAATCGTCTTCTCTTTCCCGACTATCTCAAGGACCTCAAATATCCCCGGGCTTTCCGTACCACCGGTCATCGCAACACGGACAGGCTGTGCCAGGTCTTTAAGCTTGATGCCGCGTTTTTCGACGATCGCCTTAAATATACCCTCAATCTCCTGGTGCGAAAATTCAATTGCTGATTCAAGACTGCTTTTTAATTCGGTTAACAGTCCTCTGCTCTTTTCATTCAGAAATTTACTTTTTGCCTGTTCATTATATTCAACTTCATCAACAATGTAATAACGCAGAGAATGTGCAAGCTCAACCAGTGTCTTTGAACGTTCCTTCAAGGTGTCTATCGCTTTACAGAGCCATTCCTTATCAATGACCCGTCCTTCGTTAATAATCTTTTCTCCAACAAGGAACGGCGTAATAAGTTCGGCTAATTGCTCTGACGAAGAATGGATTATATACTGGCTGTTAAGCCAGAGAAGTTTTTCAGGATTAAAAACCGCTGCCGCCTTGCCGACATTATCAAATGAAAAATGTCTGGTTAATTCCTCCCGTGAAAAGACCTCCTGATCTCCATATGACCACCCAAGCCGCACAAGATAATTCACAAGCGCATCAGGCAGGTATCCCATTTCCTTATATGCCATGACTGATGTTGCTCCATGCCTCTTTGAGAGACGCGCCTTGTCTGAGCCCAGTATCATGGGCAGATGGGCGAATTTGGGTATTTCATATCCGAGAGCTTTATAAATGTGAATTTGTTTAGGCGTGTTGTTTAAATGATCATCTCCCCTGATAACGTGCGTGATCTTCATGTCAACGTCATCAACTACCACTGTGAAATTATATGTCGGCGTTCTGTCAGAGCGCATAATAATTAAATCATCAAGCTGATTGTTTTCAAAAACCACCTTTCCTCTTATCAGATCCTCAACAACTGTTTCCCCTTCCTGCGGCATTTTGAACCGTACAGCAGCATTTCCTCCCTGCCCCTGGACCCATGACCCTTGGATCCTCGACTCCTCGACCCCTCGGAAGCGAGTCGTATCGACTTGAACCCGTTTTATGTTTCTGCACCTTCCGTCATACTTCGGCTGTTTACCCGTTGCGATCGCCAGTTTCCGCCTCTCTTCAAGTTCTTCCGCAGAGCAGTAGCAATGATATGCCCTGCCCTCTCTTACTAGCCTGTCAATATAATTCCTGTAAACATCGAACCTGTCCGTCTGCCTGAATGGCCCCTCATCCCAATCCAGTCCGAGCCATTTCATACCCTCAATTATTGCATCAATATATTCATCGGTTGAGCGGCTCCTGTCAGTGTCTTCGATCCTTAATATGAAAGACCCGTTATTGTGGTGCGCGAACAGCCAGTTAAAAAGTGCGGTCCTCGCACCTCCTATATGAAGATGCCCCGTCGGACTCGGCGCAAAACGAACCCGGATTTTTTCAGTCAAAACAGCCTCCTTCTCTTTTTCGTTATGTGTAATACGTAATGCGTTATGAGTTATTATTTGTTATACTACTTCATACCCATTACGCTTTACGCATCACAATTCACGTTTTACCTTTCGATATTATAAGCTTTAGAAATTTTTCTGTCTTATCAGTTGCTTTGAATCTCTCATCAGACCTGTATAACAAAAAAATCCTGGAGTTTTTTCCGCCTGCCGAAACCAAGCGGGTAGAAAAAATCTCCATTCTTTGTTGCCCTCAAATGAAGCGTGTTTCTCAATTTGTCTGCATCCAATATCGCAGTTGTCTTCCCGTCTCCGCGGTCCTCGATCTTCTCCGCCAGAAAAGCTTTTAATACATATCCGCTCTCGCCCAGGACAACTTCTCCGGGCATACTTACGGCATAACAGCCGAGACTTTTCGGAATATCAGTCGTCATAACAAGGGTTGAATAATTCTTTATGACCCTTAACCCCTTCGGCAGGTAAATTCTGTCTCCCGGTTTTCCATGCTTTATAAGGTTGATAATGCCCTCAATATGTATGAACTGCATTCCCCTGAGACCCTTTGTCACTTCTACTGCCCTTCTCAGCACCCTCCTGAGTATTACCTTATTCATTGCCTCAAGAGGCGCAAGGAATAAATTAATCCGTGAATCTGTTTTCCCGCTTACAAGTTTCATCAGGGTCTTTGTAACTATAATCTCAAAATATCTCTCTTCCTCCCTCATGATATCTGTTGTCCGGCAGATGTTTTGCACAAGGGAAGGATTTCTCTTCTTCAGCCCGGTTATCACGGAAGACCTTATCCAGTTTCTGAGATAATCACTTTTCAGGTTTGATGAATCAACCATAAAAGGCCGTGACGCGCGACAAGTAATGGGTGACGAGTCAGAGGCCAGAAATTCTTCTATATGCTTACGCTCGATTCCGATCAGCGGCCTGATGATCAATGTACTTCCTTGAACTCCTGACCCCTGACCCCTGCCTGTCCGGCAGGCAGGCCTGACCCCTGACCCGCTTCTGATAGGCGGAATGCCTGTAAGTCCGGCAGGGCCGGCCCCTCTGAGAAGCCTCATAAAGAAAGTCTCTATCTGGTCGTCTGCTGTGTGTCCAAGAGCGATTTTTGCCGCTCCTGTCTCTTTTGAGACCTCATTATAGGCCTGATATCTCAACTCTCTCGCAGCCTCCTGCCTGTTAAGATTATTCTTGTCCGCATACTGAATAACGTCAATATACCTTGTGTAAAATCCCAGCCCGAGTTTTTCACAGAATTCCCTGCAGAATGTTTTTTCATTCTCAACCTCATCAGGCCTTAGCCCGTGATCCACATAAACCGCGTTTAATGTCAAATTGAAATCTGCTATAAATTCATGTAGAATAATCGCAAGACACACTGAATCCGGACCGCCGGAGAGCCCGATTAAAATACGGTCGCCCTCTGTCAGCATCGAATATTTGTTAATGGTCTCTTTTATCTTTTTCAGTAATTCCATAAACAAATAATTATAACTTAAAATGAGGATTCATGGAGAAAAGTTTGGTGCAGGATTCATGATTCAGGATACAAAATTCATGCTAATCTCAACTTCAATTATCCTGCGTCCCGCATCCTGGATCTTGTAATATTATGCATTATTTTCAATACAGAAATTCAGAGATGTACGCAGAAGACGTTCCGCTCAGGGAAATAGCCAAAAAAACGGGAACACCTTTATATGTCTATAGCCACAAAACCCTCCTCAGGCACTTCAATGCCTTCAGAGAGTCGTTTGACCATTTTCCGCATATTATTTGTTTCGCGCTTAAAGCCAACCCCAATGCAGCCTTGTTAATACTCCTTGCTAAAAAAGGCTGCGGCGCTGATGTTGTATCAGGAGGTGAGCTTTTCCTCGCCTTAAAGTCAGGTATCCCTGCAAGGAAGATAGTTTATGCCGGGGTTGGGAAAACAGATGAGGAGATCAGATACGCGCTGAGATCCCGTATCCTTATGTTCAATGTCGAATCCGCTGACGAACTATTGACCATTGACAAAATAGCTGGAGAAATGGGTGTCAGGGCTCCGATCGCCTTAAGGGTCAACCCGGACATAAGCACCTCTACTCATCCGTATATATCGACAGGACTTAAAAAACATAAATTCGGCATACCGATTGAAAATGCTGTCGAGTATTACGGACTCGCAAGGGAATTGCATCACATCAGAATTCTCGGCATACATAAGCATATCGGCTCCCAGATAACAAAGCTCTCCCCCTTTGTTGATGCACTGAAGAAAGTGCTTTTGCTTGTAAAAAAACTGCGGTCTCATGGTATCGAAATTAAATACCTGGATATGGGCGGCGGTCTTGGTATACCGTATGACGATAATATACCACCCCATCCCAAAGACCTCGCGCAGGCAATTCTTCCTCTGCTCAAAAATCAGGGGCTTACACTTATAATGGAGCCAGGCAGGTCAATTGTCGGCAACGCAGGAATTCTTGTGACAAAAGTGATCTACCTGAAAAAACATCTGAAAAAAGAGTTCGTAATAGTTGATGCCGGCATGAATGATCTCATAAGGCCCAGCCTGTATGATGCTTATCATCAGATAGTGCCGGTGGAACTTAACGACAGGCTGAAAGTCGTAGTGGATGTTGTAGGCCCGATCTGCGAATCCGGAGATTTCTTTGCCAAAAACAGAAAGATGGACCGTCCGCTGCATGGGGAACTCCTTGCTATTATGTCAGCAGGCGCTTATGGTTTTTCCATGAGCTCCAATTACAATAGCAGGCCCAGGGCTGCTGAAGTCCTGGTCAAAGGGAAAGACTTTTCTGTTATCAGAGAAAGAGAGACATATAAAGATCTGTTAAAGGGCATAAAGATCCCCGGGTATTTAAAATAATAAATTTACCACAGAGAACTCAGGGGTTAATAATACTGGAAATTGTAATTTTAAATTTCCCGCCTCGGCGGGTCCGCTCGAAGGGTCGCCGGGGAGACCTGTGGCGGAAAAACCTAATATTTCCAGATTAAATTAACAAAGCTCTGTGCCCTCTGTGGTTTGCAGGTTTTATATATGAAACTCCAATTCACAAAAATGCACTCCCTCGGGAATGACTTCATTGTCATTGATGACAGATCTGCGAAACTTGTCAAACTTCCGCGTCTCGCAAAAGATCTCTGTTCAAGGCGATTCGGCATAGGCGCTGACCAGCTTTTGCTCCTCGGCAGATCAGGAAGTGCTGACTTTAAGATGAGGATATTCAACGCTGACGGTTCAGAGGTTGAGATGTGCGGGAACGGCATTCGATGCCTTGGGAAATATATATGGGATAATAAGCTCAAAGCTCAAAGCTCAAAACTCAAAACTCAAATGTTGTCTATAGAGACGCTGGCTGGCACAAAGCATCTGGAAAAAACAGGTGAGCTCATAAAGGTTGACATGGGCAAGCCCATATTTGAACCGGAAAAGATACCGGTAAAAATAAGTTCCAAGGGGATAAATAAAAGCGAAGTTCGAGACACGAAGTACGCAGTACGGATAAAAAATCATCCGCTTCAGATCGCAGACAGGACATTTAAAATAACCTGCGTCTCCATGGGAAACCCCCATGCAGTTATCGTAGTCAATGATGTTGATTCATTTCCTGTGCACAGCTGCGGGCCTTTGATAGAAGGGCACAGATTGTTTCCTAAAAGGACAAATGTAGAATTCATACAGAGAATAAACAGCCGGAATATAAAAATGCGTGTGTGGGAAAGGGGCGCCGGAGAGACAACGGCGTGCGGGACCGGGGCTTCAGCGTCAGCCGTTGCATCTTCGCTGCTTGGGCTCACGGGCAGGAGAGTCACAGTTCATCTGCCTGGCGGAAAACTGCTGATAGAATGGTCGGGAAAAGACGATCATGTTTATATGACAGGAGATGCAGTAAAGGTATTTGAGGGGTGCATTGAAATAACATAAAATTAAAATGTAAAATGCAAAAATCAAAATTATTTTTTTTTATTAATATCTTAATTTCCGCATTTTTCATTTTTGATTTTTAATTTTTGATTTTCATGAACGTAAAGTGTCCTATATGCAAAAAAAAGACGGAGTGGGAAGGCAATACATTCAGGCCCTTCTGTTCCGAAAGATGCAAGCTTTTCGATCTGGGACGCTGGGCGGCGGACGAATATAAGATGGATGGAGAACAAATATCAGAAGAATCCTTAGAAGATGATACATTGAGTTCCAATTATCAAATACCAAATGACAAATAAATCCCAAATTACAATAAAAATAAAATCACGAACAGGTAACCATTCAGTTATGAATAGCTGAGAAGAGAGATTCTCGAAGCGAGTCTATGTTTAGTCGTATCGACCGAAGAGTCGCTCCGGCCGGACAAGCCGGAATGACATAGGGAATAGCATGAATTCTGTCATTCCTCCCGAGGCTTCGGAACCGGGATTCCTTCTTTAAGGCATACTATGCGGCCAGTAACTGGAGTTTTATTTGTAATTTGTAATATGCAAATTGCGATTTAATTGATAATTGCTGCTTTGGATTTGAAATTTAAACCCTTATGGAGGTCAGTCATGATTAATATCATTGTATCAGGAGCTGCCGGAAGGATGGGCAGCCGCATAACAGCCCTCTCTAAAGAATTCGAAGACATAAGCGTTGCGGCTGCATTGGAGCATAAGGACCATAGGCATATAGGGCAGGATATCGGAGAAATTATCGGACTCGGAAAGCTCGGGGTGCCGATCAGAAGCAATATCTCTGACATCAGCGCCAGGTCTGATGTGATAATTGAATTCACAAACCCGAGGGCAACCCTTGATCATATTAAGACAGCTGCTGAAAAAGGCATAGCCATGGTAATAGGTACAACAGGATTAAGCAAGGAAGAGACTGACGGTATAAAAGAATATTGTTCAAAGATCCCCTGTGTCCTTGCGCCAAACATGAGTGTTGGCGTAAACCTTCTTTTAAAGACACTTGCAGACATTGCAAAGGTCCTTGGCGATGATTATGACGTTGAGATCGTCGAGGCCCATCACCGGCTGAAAAAAGATGCCCCGTCAGGCACTGCCATGAAAATGGCCCAGGTCCTTGCCTCTGCCCTTAACCGCAACCTGGAAGATACTGCTGTTTATGCCAGAAAAGGGCTGATCGGCGAGCGGAGCAAAAAAGAGATCGGCATACAGACGGTCCGCGCGGGTGATATTGTGGGAGAGCATACTGTCTATTTCGGCGGCCTTGGTGAAAGGATCGAGATAACCCACAAGGCATCAAGCAGAGATACCTTTGCCCGCGGAGCATTAAAGGCCGCTGTATGGGTCTCAAAACAAAAACCCGGGCTTTATGACATGCAGGATGTTCTGGGATTGAAATAAACTAAGAAAAGGCTTTTAGCCGCTGATCTTCGCGGATTGGCACGGATGCATAAATCTTAAATATAGTGATTATCTTTTTATTCTATTTTTGTTATCTGTCTGCCGACAGGCAGATCCGTCATCATCTGTACCTGCCCGACCGGCTTGTCCGCCTTGGTGGATCGGCGGGTTCATCTGTGGCTAAATGCTATTGATTGATTAGGAAGACAGGCTGTTTTAAACGCAAAACAGCGTCACTGAAATTGGCTCACGTTATCGGATCTTCGTCTGTCAGTGCCAGCGTATGAGCCTCCTGAGCCTCTTACCGGGTCCACGCCTATGACAGCCCATTTGCCGGAACGGAAAAACATTTTTATTTGACATGTATCAATGAGCTTGTTTAAAAAAAACTGATTAACCA
>JACQXH010000147.1 GCA_016208845.1 Nitrospirota bacterium
AACTATGTCTATTTCATAATGATCGAGGAGCCGTTTCCATAAGGGTATTTTTCCCTCAGGCAGTACCTTGTTCTGTATGGATTCAACGGCATTTTGTATCCAGACAGACTCCATAGTCACAGTATAATTTAACTGACGGGTATCAATAAAGGTTTTCTTCCACGGATAGAGGCGCCAGGCAAGATAACCCCCGAATCCCATGTCATTGAATATATTCCCTTCGATCTTATTGGACTCTATAAAATCAACTGCCTGCTTTGGCACAGAGCCTTTTACATTTTTCATAAAAGTGATCTTTTCCACATCAATGAAACCTGCTGCAAATGTTGCTGATGAGATAAGGATCAGTAGCGAGGCTGCTAATTTAAACTTTGAACTTCTCATCTCTAATTTATTGAAATAAGGCTCCAGCAAGTAAGACAATTCCATGCCAAGTATCATTGTGCCGATGCAAACATAAAATATTACAAATCGCAGTGCGGTAATGCTCATATACAGCAGGCATGCAAGGAAGACATAATGGCTGATATTTATTTTTTTATTTCTGAGGACTGCCAGGACAGGGAAAAGGCCTATCAATAAAATATATTCCCAGTCAACCGGCCTTATCTTTTCCCGGTAAAGGGTAAAGGGAGACATATATTCCTGTACGCCGCTTTGAAATAATTTATTCTGGCTTGTCAGGGTTGACAGGGCGCTAAGGCCTGTCGGGTTTAATGCAGAGACAGCTACTGCCGCAAGACCTGCGATATAGAGTGTCAGGAGCCTTTGTCTGCCTGCTTGATCTTTCCTGTAAATATAGTTATATGTTTCGGCGCCCATAAATATGCTTATCATGAAAATGCCCAATATAAAACCGCCGTGAAGGTTGGCCCATATAAGCATTATAGGTATAAGTGAAAATATTATGCGGCTTTTTTTCTGCCGGAACTCTTCAAGGATAAGAAAGACAATAACAACAAAAAGCATTGTAAACAGGACCGGCCTTTCTCCCGTAAAAGCCATTGTATGAATAAAAACAAAAAATGATAAAGGATATGCTATATAAACGCTGACTTTTTGTCTCTTAAACCACCAGGCGATAAGGAATATGATCGTGAGGAGTATGAACGATCTTAATACTATGATGCCTTTATCGCCAAATTGTTTATGAATACCATAAAATACTATCTGGGATAACCAGTACTGTTTTAATACCAGTCCGGTCCGTACGGGATTAATATCTTTATTCTCATCCAGATTGTTGACAAAAGAGAAAGGGTCTTTCTCGGGGAGGGCCTTGTTTTCAGCGATGTACTTGCCTGTTGAGAGGTGCCAGAAGAAATCATAATCCCAGAGCTTAATTGAGAGGTACTTGCTGGCAATAGCGCTGAACAACAGAAGAAAAGAAAAAAATATTATTGTTTTTGTTATTTTGTCTATTTTCATGGCTGAAAAAAATTGGCGTTAGGAACTTCTGTTCCTAACGCCAATTTTTGTTAAATAATTACCATCTAATCTGAATAAAGCACCTTATTGTGAATGATCTGTCCAGAAGCGTCCTGAGCCGTGACAACTACAGAGTAGGCACTAGCGTTAGATGTAACACTGCAAGAAATTTTGCCTGAGGCAGCAGCACCATTTATCCATAAGGAACCGGCGGTTGTTGCCCATGGAGACATTTCGCCCTGCAGGCCTTGTTTGGTGCTGACATACATTGAGCATAAGTTGGCTATCGCCTGTCCCAGGTCATAGTTGTTCATATCATCGTTACTGACCGAGCCATTTGCATTCGTGTCTACTTCAAACAGCTGTCCCTGGGTGCCTGTTCCGGCCGCGAGGCCCTTTAATGCGGAATTCAGCCATCCCTGCACATCAGGCTCTGCTGCTGCCGCTGCGCGTGTGACAGCGCCTTTCCTGGATCTTTCCTGCATGCCGAGATAACCCGGGATCGCAATTGCTGCGAGGATACCGATGATCGCAACGACTATGAGCAGTTCGATCAGGGTAAAACCTTTTTGATTTCTTAAATTGTCTACAGCCTTAAACATACGTTTCCTCCTTTAATATTACTTGACAATATAAATGAATCTCTTTACGGTTGTTCTGATTGCCACCTCCTTTCTCGTTAAGATTAAAAGCATTTCATATGACAAGTCAAGTCTTCTTTTTATTCTTATCGGCATATCCATAGATTTCTTTAGTTCTCTATAAATAGAATATAACATAATACATGGGAATAAAAGTGATGCCGGTCACAAAAGGCTGTCTTTGTTATAGAAAAAGTTTGATCCAAAAGGGATTTTCTTTAATTAACAGGATAAATTAGAAGCTTTGCTGAGAGAAGGCATATGGATATTTCTAATCTGTATAAATATATTTTTGGTGTATCATCTGTCCGGAAGCGTCCTGAGCTGTGATAACTATAGAGTAGGCATTAGCATTAGAAGTCACGCAGCAAGAAATTTAGCCTGAGTCAGCAGCACCATTTATCCATAAGGAACCTGCAGTTGCCGCCCATGGGGACATTTCAGGCTGCAGAGCCTGTTTGGTGCTGACATACATTGAGCATAAGTTGGCTATGGCCTGTCCCAGGTCATAGTTGTTCATATCATCGTTACTGACTGCGCCATTTGCATTTGTGTCAACTTCAAAAAGTTGACCTAATGATCCTGTTCCATTGGCTAACCCCCTTTGTGCCGAGTGCAGCCATGCCTGCACCTCCGGTTCTGAGGCAGCAACACTTTTTGTGACAGAGCCTTTCCTCGACCTTTCCTGCATGCCGAGATACCCGGGAACTGCAATAGCGGCGAGAATGCCTATCACAGCCATGACGATCAGGAGCTCAACAAGGGTAAAGCCCTTCTGCTTTGTTGATTTATTCATAAATGCAGGCATTATAAACTTTACATTTATTTTAATAGAAAAATCAATAGATATTATTACATAATTAAAAAAAGCCAAGCCTTCCAGATAAACTCTTCGAAGTTTTTTCATGATGCGCCTACCATCAGGCAGGTGCTGATTCGCGCAGATATTTAAGAGGCCGGGGTCTGGGGCAAGGATTGGGGATTAGTTTTTTGCTTATTTCCAATCCATAATTACTTTTATAAATCTGTGCTTATCTTTCTGCCGGTAGGCATATCTGTGCGCATCTGTGTTAACCTGCCAGAGGCAGGCAAGTCCGTGGCTAAATATTTTTTTAAATATATAATTGACAAATTGCTGCCTATGGATTAATTTAACCTCATATGAAAAAAACGCTTCCTGTCTTTTTCATTCTTGCATTTTTTATATTTTGCACTTACTCCCTGCTGTTTGCGGCAGAGGCTGAAAAAGCAATTCAGGCCTCTGATGTTTCGTTCACACGTGCATACGGTGACGCATTAGTCACAGGATCTATAGGAGAGCCGAGTGTCCTGGTCCCCATGCTTGCAGGAGACAGCGCCTCGCATGATGTGGCAGGCCTGATATTTAACGGCCTTGTAAAATATGACACAGACCTCAGCGTCATCGGAGACCTTGCCGAGTCATGGGAGGTCTCGCCCGACGGACTTATCATAACTTTCCATTTGAGAAGGGGAGTAAAGTGGGCGGACGGGGTTGAGTTTACCGCAGATGATGTGATGTTTGGATTTAACACGATCAGAGACGAAAAAACACCTACAGCATACAAGGAAGATTTTCTTCAGGTGAAAAAGGCAGAGGTCCTTGATAAATATACCTTCAGGGTAACTTATGAAAAACCTTTTGCACCTGCGCTCACTTCGTGGGGGAGTTTAGTAGTCCTTCCAAAACACCTTCTTGAAGGCAAGGACATAACAAAAAGCGATTTTGCAAGAAACCCCATTGGCATGGGGCCGTACAAACTCAGCAAATGGACCGCGGGGCAGGAGGTCGTTCTCGACTCAAATAAAGATTATTTTGAGGGAAGGCCTTATATAGACAGATATATTTACAGAATAATACCTGACTCTGCGACTCAATTCCTTGAACTGCAGGCAGGCAGTATTGATGTCATGGGCCTTACCCCTATTCAGTTTACCAAGCAGACTGATACCATCTTTTTCAGGGAGAACTTCCAGAAATTCCGTTATCCGGTCCCAACGTATACATATTTGGGTCTTAACCTGAAGCACCCTTTCTTTAAAGACAAACGGGTGAGGCAGGCCATCGCTTATGCGATAGACAAAAATGAGATCATTGATGTAGTCCTCTTTGGTCTCGGAAGGCCGGCAACAGGCCCATATGTCCCGAATACCTGGTTTTACAATCCTGATGTAAAAAAATATGAGTACGATATTGGCAAGGCAAAGGCGCTTCTCAAAGAGGCAGGATGGGAAGACACAGATGAAGACGGTATCCTTGATAAGGAAGGAAGGCCTTTTGAATTTACCATTCTTACAAATATGGGCAACAGCCTGCGTGAAAATACCGCAACAATAATTCAATGGCGGCTTGAAAAGATCGGCATTAAAGTGCGGGTCAGGCTGCTTGAATGGAGCACATTTTTAAATGAGTTTGTTGATAAAAGGCGGTTTGAGGCAGTGATACTGGGGTGGAGCATAGGGTTTGAGCCTGATCAGTATGATACATGGTATTCGGGTAAGACAAAGGAGAAGGAATTCAATTTCGTGTCGTATAATAACCGCGAGGTCGATGAACTCCTCGAGAAAGGGAGGCGGACCTTCGATAAAGAGGAGAGGAAAAAGGCATACTTCAGGTTCCAGGAAATATTAGCGGACGAGCTGCCCTATATTTTTTTATACGTGCCGGATGCAACGCCCATTGTAAGTTCAAGATTCAAGGGCATTAAACCAACAACTATAGGTATAAGTTATAATCTCCCTAAGTGGTATGTGCCCAGGGATCTGCAGAAGCACAGGATGGAAGAGTAAGGCACAAAGACCAAGGATCATAAAGAACTATAGAGATTTAATTGTCTGGCAAAGGTCTATGGAGTTAGTGACAAGTGTTTATTTGGCAACTAAGACTTTTCCCAAGGAAGAAATTTATGGTCTTGTGCCTCAAATCAGGAGAAGTTGTGTTTCTATACCAAGCAATATAGCAGAAGGATATGGTAGATATTCTACAAATGACTACCTCCGGTTTCTTCAGGTTTCAAGGGGTTCTTTGTATGAGCTCCAAACCCAATTAGAGGTTTGTCACAATTTAAATTATCTGTCGAGAGAAAAATTTGAGGAACTATTTGAACAGAGCAGGGGAATTGAACGTATGCTATGCAGCTTAATAAGAAAAGTAGGACACAAGTAAATGTCTTTGTGCCTCTGTGCCTTACTACTTTGTGCCTGATTTAACATGCTAACTTACTTAATTAAACGCCTTCTCGAAATGATTCCGACCCTGTTCGGGATCACGCTGATATCATTTTTTATCATCCAGCTTGCGCCGGGCAAACCGACGGATGTTATGTCGGAAATGAACCCGAAGATAACGCCTGAGGCGCGGGAAAGGCTTGAGAAATTATACCATCTTGATAAACCGATAATAGTACAGTACGGGCTTTGGCTTAAGAGGGTCGTCAAATTAGACTTCGGTGAATCTTTTTCATCTGACAGGCGGCCTGTCATTCAGAAGATATGGGATACTAAACAGCCTCTTATAGACAGATGTCTGTTTATCACATTCCTGATTAATATTCTATCGATGTTTTTAATCTTCCTTATTGCTATACCCATCGGTATATCGTCGGCAACACATCCATATTCAATATTCGACAAGGTCGCGACTACATCGGTTTTTATAGGATTTGCGATCCCGGGTTTCTGGCTTGCGCTTTTATTGATGATGCTATTTGGTATTTATCTTGACTGGCTGCCTATTTCAGGGTTTAAGTCCATTTATTATGATTCACTGACATTTACTGGAAAGATATTGGACAGGACTCAACATCTTATACTACCTCTGTTCATATCATCTTTTGGCGGGCTTGCCGGGATTTCACGATATATGAGGAGCGGTATGCTCGAGGTCATAAGGCAGGATTTCATTACTACAGCGAGGGCTAAGGGTCTTTCTGAAAAAAAGGTGATTTATAAACATGCCTTCAGAAATGCGTTATTGCCTATTATTACCCTGATCGGGCTTTCTGTGCCGGGCCTCGTCGGGGGCAGTGTTATTTTTGAGCAGGTTTTCGGGATTCCCGGGATGGGGCAGCTTTTCTATAAAAGCGTAATGTCCAGAGATTATCCATTGGTCATGGCTATCCTGACTTTAGGAGGAGGTTTGACCCTGATAGGGAATCTTATTGCTGATATCGGTTATATGATCGCTGATCCGAGGATAAGGGCAAAATGAAAAGGGGACAAAGGCACAGAGGCACAGAGGCACAAAGTTGTTTCTTCCTTTGTGCCTTTGCCCCTTTGCCACTTTGTGCCTGAAAAATATGAAACTATTCTGGCATAGGTTTAAAAGAAACAAGCTCGCGGTCATTGGCGGGATTATGGTGCTGACTCTATTTGTTATCGCGGCGCTTGCGCCAGTTATTGCTCCTTATGATCCAAAAGTGATCGACAGGAACCAGATACTTGAACCCCCGAGTTCAAAACATTTCTTGGGCACTGATGATTTGGGCAGAGATGTATTGTCCCGTATGATATATGGCAGCAAGATTTCCCTTGCTGTTGGATTTGTTGCCATAGGACTCGCGACTATAATCGGCATTATAGTCGGTGCTCTTTCAGGGTATTATGGAGGATGGGTAGACAGGGGCATAATGAGATTTATAGATATCATGCTTTCCATTCCGACATTCTTTCTTATTCTTGCGGTAATAGCGTTTATCGACCCTAATTTCTGGTATAGCATTTTACCGCGCTGGCTCTCGTTTATGCTTGAGAAAATAATCATGGATCCGAATATTTTAAACATCATGATAGTTATAGGATTGACATCGTGGATGGGGGTTGCAAGACTTGTCAGGGCAGAGTTTCTTTCATTAAAGGAAAGAGAATTTGTTCTTGCGGCGAGGGCGCTGGGAGCAAGCGATTTGCAAATAATTTTCCGGCATATTTTAATGAACAGCATGTCCCCGGTATATGTCTCGGCTGTTTTAGGTATTGCAGGAGCAATACTTGTGGAATCAGCCCTGAGTTTTCTTGGTCTTGGGGTTCAACCGCCAACTCCAAGCTGGGGGAATATCCTTGCGCTTGGCAAGGCAAACATTGAGATAGCATGGTGGCTCTCGGTATTCCCGGGTCTTGCCATACTCATAACAGTGTTGGTTTATAATCTGGTAGGCGAAGGGTTAAGAGACGCGATTGATCCAAGGTTATGGGGAGGGAGATAACAAGTCAAAAAAATGGTAGAATTGATAGTAACAACACAGGTGGATAGTCTATAGGTATTTAGTCGTTTAGCTGACAGACTACAGTCTAAACAACCTGAGTAGTTGCGGCAAATAAACAGCGAGGCTAAGTCTATGGAGAAAAAAAGTTTACGCCAGAAACACTTTGCCCTTAAGGAGCTAAGGTATTCAATTGCCCATATGGTCCTCTGGGCGCTTCTTTCCGTGGCTTTTTTTACTTATATGGCTGTAATGGTCGGCGAGAAAGTTGAACGCGATGCCTTTTATTTTGTTATCGTGTTCATCGGCTATGCGATCATTGTATTTTCCCTGACTTGGCTTTTTACTCACCGCTTTTTAGGGCCTTTTGAGAGATTAAAAATAGAGTTGAAGCTCATTCTTGCGGGTGATTACAGCAGGAGATTATCCGTCAGGGGCCGTGATGATATGTATATAAGGTCTTTTATCTCAGAGGTCGATAAGGTGATCGACAGGCTTGAGAAGATGCGCCGCTCCCGTGAGGAACTTATATCTCATGTAAGCCCCGAGCTTTTACAGATGAAGACCCTGCTCGAAAAAAAGGATATCCCCATTGATCCATTGAAAGAGGCATTTGCGAGGTTAAACGAAAAATTCGAAGGCTTTTTGAAGAAGCATTAGGAATTAACCACAGAGTACACAGAGGAAGACATTAATTGTAAAAAAAGAAAGGTTCATTCTTATTGCTTTTCTCTGTGTACTCCTTTGTGCAGCAAAGATTCATAATTACATAAGAGACTTAGCTTATGAGAACAC
>JACQXH010000148.1 GCA_016208845.1 Nitrospirota bacterium
CGGCAGTAACGGTGAAATCGGGGAGATACTCTTTTTTTGCCATCCTGACCTTTGCATCAGAGGCGGCTATCATATTTTCCCTGGATTTAATTTCAGGGGAATTATCATATGCTATTTTAAGCAATGTTTCCATGTCATACTTAAATTCTGTCAAATGAAGTTCTGCCGGCCTTCCAAGAGGGGAGTTCGCATCCCTGCCTATAGCGGCGTCAAGCATAGCTTCTATTGATTGCACCTTCTGTTTCAGCATTTCTTCTTTTTCTATGAGCATATATTTTTCTGTTTGAGCCATGAGCACATCCTGCTGCTGGCCTGTGCCTGTTGAATATCGCGCGAGGGCCGCGTCTTCTATCCTCGAAAAAAGCATGGTCCTGTCTCCGATAAGATCAATATTCCTATATGCGAGAAAAAGGTCGTAATAAAGCTCTTTGACCTGTGCCATGGTTTTTAAACGCATTAAGCTCGACATTGCCGCCAGGCCCTCAGCATCTCTTTGCGCCATGGTTCCTTTTAATGGCAGTTTCCCGGGGAAGGGAAGCATCTGGGATATTGAGAACATCCATTGTGAATCTGCGGCCATCTCATCGCCAAATGTATATAGATTTTTAGTGCCGTCATTCTGGTAGCCGAACATGAACATGGGATCAGGCAGGCTTTTTGATTGCGGGATTCTATATTGTGAGGCTGATACCCTTGCTTCTGAAGCGAGGATATCAGGATTGTTTTTCAGCGCTTCACCGATCAGGTACTGAAGGATCAGTTCTTCCGCAGAAACAGCAGACAGTAAACAGCTCAAAGTAAGCAGAAAAGCATAAATCCCCCTTAGTCCCTCTATTTTAAAGGGGGACACCGGGGGATTTACCCTGAACCCTGGACTCTTGATCTTTGATTTATTGAGCATCTACGCTGAACTTTACTTTTGATGTCTTTTTGTCACGCACTATTTTAATGACGACATTCCACGAGCCGGACATCGATAGGTTCATTGTGGCCTCATATTTATCATCTTTTAAGGCTGCATCAGTCTTTTCGCTCATGGCCGGCATTCCCGGCATGGCCGGCATGGTGTATTCAACTTTCACTGTTGCATCTGTTACATATTTACCTTCGGCGTCTTTTATTTCGATCTCCACGTTATTATCGCCGACAACAGGCGGATTCTTGTCGATCGTAATTTCTACATTGTAATCGCCTGCCTTTTTCTTCACCTCATAGCCCTTCGCATAAGCGATGCCTGCGATAAGCACGACTGCTGATACAATAACCAATGTTATTTTTCTCATTCTGTCCTCCTTTTCTGCAGTATTATGCAGTTTTTCTGAACTTACTGATCAGGTCAATTATTTCCCTGATCTTATTATGCTTCTCATGCTCTGACTTCCCATCCAGGGCATGCGCAACACACCCTTCCAGGTGGCCCCGCAATATCTCGTTCTCAACCCGTAAAATAGCTCCGACAACGGAGTGAAGCTGGGTCAAAATATCGACGCAGTAACGGTTGTCATCTATCATCTTCTGCACGCCCCGTATCTGACCCTCGATCTTTCTGAGAAACACAAGCTGTTTTTCATGCGTAGTGATCTGTTTTGCCTGTTTCATTTGATTAAAATATACCATACCCCCCCATGGTATGTCAAGGGGAATCAGGGGCTGGGGGTTGGGGTTTAGGGGTTGATAAAAAACTAATCCTGGTGTGGTGTTACTAACAGTTCTTTACCTTTGATTTGGGCCGTCATTCCCGCAGTCTTTAGGCGGGAATCCAGGTCTTCTTTGTTTCAGAAAGACAATGGATTCCCGATTACTACCTCGGGAATGACAACATTGACGTCTCGCAGAATCTTTAATGTAAAGGGAGTTATGTAACACTACACTATAGCCTCGGTTATTGACTTAAGCATAATCCAATGTCTAATATAATTAAATGACTTAAATGGAGGGTAAGTAACGATGCCTGTTTATGAATATATCTGTCAGAAGTGTAACAGGAAGTTTTCTCTTCTCCAGAGTATCCGCGCTTCCGAGTCCGGGACCAAATGCCCTGGCTGTTCATCGGGAGAGGTAAAAAAAATCATATCTCCATTCAGTTGCACGAAAAGTATCGGGGGAAGCATCTCTGATGCTATGCCTTCGCAAGGGGCAGGCGGCGGAGGCTGAAGACTGTCCTCCTGCTGAACCGTGGGTTCACAATTCTCTCCTGCCCTCGATCGCTTTTGAAAGGGTGACCTCGTCTGCAAATTCTATGTCTCCTCCGATAGGCAGGCCATAGGCAATCCTTGTTACTTTTATTCCAAATGGTTTTAATATCTGCGATATATAACTCGCCGTGGTCTCACCTTTTGTATTAGGGTTTGTTGCTATGACAACCTCTGAGACTCCCCCTGCTTTAACCCTGTCGACCAGTTCGTTGATCTTCAGTTTATCCGGGGTCACACCGTCTATAGGAGAGAGCGCTCCAAGCAGGACATGATATAGTCCATGGAAGATTTTTGTTTTTTCAATGACAATAAGGTTGCTTGGTTCTTCAATCACACATATCTTGCCGCGGTCCCTTGAAGTGTTCTTGCAGATCGAGCATAGCTCTTCATCTGTTATGTTGAAACAGACCCGGCAGAATCTGGCCTTCTCTTTCAGGTCAATAATAGCCTGTGCTATTGACAGGGCATCCTTTTGCGGCATTCCCATAATAAAAAAAGACAGCCGCTGGGCTGTCTTGCGGCCTATGCCGGGAAGTTTCATGATCTCATTAATGAGATTTTCGACAATCTCCGTGCTCATTGACCGAAAAGCCCCCCCATGCCGGGGATGTTAAGTCCTCCGGTGAGTTTGCTCATTTCTTCAGATACCATCTGCTGGGCCCTTCTCAAGGCCTCATTCGAGGCGGCAATAATTAGGTCCTGAAGCATTTCTATATCATCAGGGTTGACCACATAGCGTTCTATTTTGATGGAGACGATCTCCATTCCGCCGCTTGCCGTAACAGTGACCATACCGCCTCCTGCAGTGGCCTCAACGGTTTTCTTTTTTGATTC